>DATFTC010000151.1:0-6118 GCA_035262305.1 Myxococcaceae bacterium
CCCCACTCCCTATTGGTTAGTGTAGCCACTGATCTGTGTCCTTGAAGGGGTTGGTGACAACCCAGCTCCTATGGGCGGCACCCCACGACCGCCCGCAGACTACAATACCCCACCTTCTCTCAGACGTTCTAATCTGGAGAAATCGAGGCCTTGATAGCCTTCAACGACAACTTTTCGTCGCCCGTGCTACCGGAACTAAAGTTACGATTGCGCCCTCGCTATGTCAATAAAATACCCGTTCCACCCGACCCGCACACAAAATCCTCGCCTCCGTCACGCCCTCGGATCAACTATGGGCCGCGTCCACATCCATTCAAACAAACTATGCCGCTCAGCAGCAGGAGGGCGGGTACGGATTGACCTGATGAAAATGCTCGTCGGGTATACCCGCCGGCTTGGCGCGCAGCGTGACTATTTTATCGAAGTTTCTTGCCGACTTCCTTGCCGTAAGCCTTGATGGCCTTGGTCGGGTCGGTCTCCAGCAGCTTCCTGAATTTCGGGTCGCGCCATGCCTTCGCATGGATCTTGCCCCAGTCCTTATTGCTGAGTTTAGCCATTGATCTGCCTTGCTTCGAAGAGGTTGGTTAGTGACCTGGCCGTTGTGGGCTCCGCACCCGCCCGCATGCTCGACCGGCGTCTCCTTCCATCACAGCGCTCGAAATTAGAGTTGCAATCCTCCTTCTGTCAATAAAGGCCGATTCGCGTAAGCGATCGCGTACGCAAACAGATGGATCCTTCGCGGGTCGGGGTGAACTGGAAGCGACGCGCCGTCAGGAGAGTGATAAGGGTCATCTGATGAAGCGCAAAGTGGTTGGCGAGGCACGTACGACTGCCAACGCCGAACGGGAAATAAGCCGATTGGGCCGTGAGTGCGATGCTTCCTTTCATGAAGCGTTCGGGAAGGAAGCGATGCGGTTCTGGAAAATAGCGTGCATCGTTGTGGAGCAACTGCGGGCTTACCCACACCGCGACATCCCGGGAGAACTCAAACCCACCGAGTTCGAAAGCGGTCTCCACCTCTCTATATAGGACGGGAGCCGGTGGGTGTAGACGCATGCTCTCTTTCAGTGCGGCGAGGCAGTAAGACCCCGAAATGGCCGCCGACTCCGGGACCCCGGTCGCGCAAAGATGATCGGCCTCGGCCGCGAGTCTCGCAGCGACGTCAGTAGGGGCGATGTCGCGCCAGAAACGCACGAGACTAGAAGGGATCGTGAGATGTCCGGCGTAAAGCATCTGTATGACTTCTCCCGCGATTTCGTCGCGGCTGAGCCGTTCGCCATCAGGAAGCCGCGCCTGAATCAAATCCGAGAGGACGTCTCCCCTTTGTTCGCCGCTTGAAAGACGCTCGTCGATGATGCGAACAGTTGTGTCCATCCGGCGCGGCGCACGGGGCCGCATCATGGCCAAGGGAGCCGTCTGATCTCCGTCGGGGGCGCTGACATACTCCTCTCCGTACGCTTCCGCGAAAGGGAGCACTCCGGAACGGCTGTCGCTGGGTCCGTACCTTTCCAGTTCTGCGTCCAGCACCACCCGCGCAGCGATCCGGGCGGTGAGGATGCGCAGCTCCTTGAGCAGCTCGACCTCGGGGTCGAAAGCCCACGCATCCAGCGTGTTCGCCGTGCACTCGGCAACCACGGACAACCAACGCGAGACCGACCGTGCGCTGAAGAAGGGCCGCAGCACCCGGCGGCGCGCCTGCCAGGCTGACCCCTCGAGCGTGGTGAGACCGTCCCCCCAGTGGCCACGATTGGAGTCTTTGACGAACTCCGGTTTGCGGAGGCACGCTTCACGCTCGAAAAAAAGCTCGCGAGCCTGAAGCGCACCATTGACCAGGATGCAGGGCGAGCGTCCAAGGTCGAATCCGACGACATCTCCGTAGCGCTCGGCGAGGGCAGTCAAAAACCCGAACATGTCAGCCCGCCAAAACTCATAATTGAGTCTGCCCAGGTCCTCGCCCTTAGGGCCGGGTGGTGCTATCGCCATCAGTTGCCTACCCCACGATTTGGCAATCGCCCATGACCTCGGACGCGGTGCTCTGGAGCTACGCGCTTACGTCCGACGTGGGGATCGATCCAGGCCACGCGGGACGGACCGTCCTTCCCGGCGCCCTCATGACGCCAGTGCATCGAGCAAGGCCTTGGCCTGCTTCAAGTCGAGCGTGTCGAAGCCTTCGGTGAACCAGCCATGGATCGGAGCTAGATGATTGTGGCCCTCCTGCCGCTTGCCGTGATGATCTCGCCACAGCCGCGCCATGCTCATCGCAGCGCGCAATTCCCACGACTTTGCCTGTTGCTGACGCGCAACCGCGAGCGCACACTCGAAACATGCCTCCGCTTTCGCCACATCCGGCTCCGGCAACAGCAACGCGATTTCGCCGGCTATCCGATAGACATCGGCTTCGTGCCATCTTTCCTTGGCTGTTTCGACCGCCGTCATTGCTTCGCCAATGCAGTGCCAAGCGTGATCGAATTGGCCGAGTTCGGCATAGGCTCTCGCTAAATAAGACAAGTGCAACGGCATCCACAGTGTTGATCCCGTCGACCGTAATGCGGTGATTCCTGCGGTGATCATTTGCACTGCGTCTGCGGCTTTGCCGGTCAGGGCCAATAGGCACCCTTGCACCGACATTCCCAACGCCTTCCAAAACAAGGCGCCCTTTTCGTCAGCTAAAGCGACAAGTTCATCGGCTTCCGCGTTCGCTGTCGGGTAATTTCCACATTGAGTATGGGTCACCGAAGCGTGGACCAGCGCATACATCAAAGTGGCGGCTTGGTCGATCTCGCGCGCGTCCTTGAGTGCGTCGCTTGTGTCTGCGAGCGCAGCCTCCGGATAGCCAAGCATCCACAGCGCCCACGACCGATAGGACAAGGTTGCCACCCGGACGTCTTGGCCAAATCGAGTCGCCAGCGGACGATGCTCGGCAGGATCGTAAAGCGCGATCGCGCGGTCGAGATGCGCTCGCCCTTCCGCGATGTCGCCCGTATGCAGCAAGGCACCCATGATGCGATGCCCGATCATGAGCGGAACCTTCGCCCTTTGCTTCTTGGCGAGCGTCAGGAATTGGCCTGCTAGCTCGCGCAGAGCGTCGCCGTTGAACGCAACGTAGCTCGAGCCCCAGAAGCTGTGGAGGACCGAGAACAACAGCAGCGGATCTTCAGGAGGCTCTCCGAGGGCCTCAGCTTGTTCGATCAGTAGACGTGCCCGCTCCGCGGCCGCCTTGGTTTCAGGCGCAGCATATCCTTTGACATGCATGAGTGGCGTTATGAGCGCAACCTGAAGCTTTATCTGCTCCCGACGCAGCGCGGGAGTCGCGGGCAAGGTCTCGATCTGGGCAAGCGCACGAGTGAGCTGCTCTGCGGCTTCAACCAGCGCGGAGCGCTCCAGCGACCGCTGTCCCGCTTTGCCCCAGAGGCCCGCGGCCTTCTCGATCAGGCCGGCCTCGGTGCAGTGACGCGCCAGCAGCTCCGGCTGACGCTCGGCGATATCCGCGAATTGGCTCTCGAGTGTTTCGGCGATACGGGCGTGAAGCGCGCGTCGCGGCTCGCGCAGCAGCGTGCCATAGGCGGCGTCCCGTACGAGGGCATGCTTGAATAGGTAGGTCGCGTGCGGCGGCTCGCCTTGCCGGAACAGCAAACCGGCCGCAATCAGACGGTCGACCGCCGATGCCAGCTCCGCCTCCGGCCGGCGTGCCACCGCGGCCAGCAGGGCGTGCGAAAACTCCCGCCCGATCGCCGCTCCGATCTGCGCCACTTCCTTGGTGGCGCCGAGCCGGTCGAGCCGCGCCATCAGCGATGCATGCAAGCTTGCGGGGACCGCCGGGGCCAGTAACGGAACCGCTGCAGCCGTGTGCTTCGCCGCGCCCTCACTGCCGGCCTCCAGCACCGCCTTCGTCATCTCCTCGACGAAGAGGGGAATACCGTCGGCGCGCTCGATGATGTCCTGCCGGATGCTTGCGGGCAGCACCTTGTTGCCGACGAGATGATCGATCATGGCGCTGACTTCGCGCTGCGCCAGTCGATTGATGATGAGGACACTCACGTGAGGCCGTCCGATCCAGGGCGGATCGAATTCCGGCCGGGCCGTCACGATCAGCAGCACGCGAAGGCTTGCGATCCGATCCATCGCCCGACCGAACGCTTCCAGGCTCGTGGGGTCGCTCCAATGCGCATCCTCAAAGATTATCAGCAGCGGACGGAAGCGCGTCAGGGCTTGCATTTGAAAAATGAGCGCATCCAGCGTTCTTTGGCGACGTTGCTCTGGGGTCAGCTCGAGCGCGGGATAGCGTCCATCGTTCGGAAGCGACAGCATCTCGGCAAAGAGCGCCGTGTCCTCAATCGAAGTCGACGTCCGCGCCAGCACCGCATCGAGCTTGTCGAGCCTCGCCTGCGGGGCATCATCATGCATCAGTCCGGCGGTGCGTTCCATCTGGCCGATGATCGGATAAAACGCGCTGTCCGTGTGCTGCGGCGAGCAGAAATAGCGCACACGCGCATGCCGCTCGGTAGCGAGGCTTTCCAGCAACGCAGCCGTGAGCCGCGATTTCCCGATGCCAGCCTCGCCGGAGAGCAACACCACCTGGCCTTCACCCGACTTCGCTCGTCGCCAACGCCGAAGCAGCAATTCGGATTCTTCATCTCGCCCCACGAGAGCGGTCAGGCCGGTCGCGTGCAGCGCCTCGAAGCGGCTTGCCACGGAACTCACCCGCAGCGCTGCCCAGACCCGCGCCGGTCTGGCGATGCCCTTGAGATCCCTAGGCCCGAGGTCCTCCAGTTCGAAGAGATTGCCGACAAGCCTGCGTGTGCTGTCGCAGATGACGACCATGTTCGCCTCGGCGATCCCCTGTAGGCGCGCCGCGAGGTTCGGCGTCTCGCCAACTATGCCGCGCTCCTGCGCTTCCCCTGACCCGATGAGATCGCCGACGACAACCAGCCCGGTCGCAATTCCAACGCGGGTCTGCAGGGAAGCGCTCGACTTAAGCGCGCTCACTGCTGTGATCAGTTCGAGCCCCGCCCGTATGGCCCTCTCGGCGTCGTCCTCGTGGGCTCGGGGATAACCAAAATATGCGAGGACACCGTCCCCCATGTATCTCGCTACGAACCCGTCGAAGCGCTGCACGGTCTCGGTGACGCATTTCTGATAGGCCAAAATGACCTCGCGCAGGTCCTCCGGGTCCATCCGCGCGGAGAGTGCCGTCGAACCGACAAGATCGGAGAACATCACCGCGATTTGGCGGCGCTCGGCTGCGTCCTGGATGTCCGGCGCCATTCCGGTGGCTGGTTTGTGTGTCGCCGCGGCGGCGCCCGTAAGCTCACCGATGGCCGTGAGTATTTTTCGCCGATGCCCGAGCGGGATGCCGATGTCCTTGAGGTCTTGATCGGTCAGATGGCCGAGTACCGAGACATCGATCTTGTGCTCGGTAAAGCGCTCGGCGTGTTCCGACATGCCGAGCTTTTCGAGCCAATCCGCAATTTCCTGCATCGCGGCACCTCCTGACCGCGGATTTCTCTTGGCCCGACCGACTTCTGGGTCGGGACGACAGAGTTTATCCGACAAATTCCCAGCGTAGTATACCGCTGGACTAAACAGGTTAGACTACTTTCCGGCACAAAATGGCTCTTCCAGACGATGCGGGTCGTATTTCGAACAGTGCCCCTGTCAATGCCTGGCGAGCGGGTTCTCCAGAGTGAGCGTTCACTTACGCCGCCCGCTATCCGGCCCTGCCCTCCCCCACCGTTGGCACCCGCCGCCAGTCGCTCGAAGCGGATCAGCGAGAAATGTCCCAGTGCCCCGTCACGCGCAGAGTTCGAGCGTCACTGCGTCCATCGTACTCAGCAAACAGCGTGATCAACAACGGCGCCGGACCAAAAGATCACTCGCAAGACTCGGTCTCAAAGGCGCTGATCCCGGACATCGAGTTGCGGCGCCCGGCGCCGCACGGTACAGCTTTCGCACGTATGAATGGAGGGGATACGTGCCCACATTCAAGGCAATTGTGATCGAGAAGGGTGACGGCGGGCAAAAGGTCCGCCTCACCGATTTCGACGAAGCCAATCTGATGGAGGGCGATGTCACCATCCGCGTCGAATGGTCGACGGTGAATTACAAAGACGGGCTCGCG
>DATFTC010000152.1:0-6406 GCA_035262305.1 Myxococcaceae bacterium
TCTCCTTTGACGTAGGGTGCCGGCGTACTTCGTGTTCGATCTAAGATTCGCGCTTCACAAATTAGACGTCTGTCTTCACTGCTAAATCGCCCTGAGTTGTCTGGTTGGAAACGGAGAGATGATGACCATTCTGAAAGCAACTATTTTGCTGCTGTCTGTAAACACTGCGGCCCTCGCCCAGAGCCCTTGGGATCTGGCTAAGAAGGCTGCCGGGAAGGAGGCCACTGGCGCGGTTGAGAAGGAAGTCAACAGCCGACTGCTTGCCGAGGGCCGAAAGAACCAGTGCAGTTTCAAGACCGACAGTGACCACCTGATGCCGGGTTGTGATTCAAAGCTCAAGAATTTGGCCAACGCGCTAATCGACGCAAAGAAAAAGCTCAACACCGCCGGGGTCAGCAACTTCAAGTTCGAGGTCTCCGGCCACACCGACTCGAGCGGCAATGCAGCGCACAACAAGGAGCTCAGCAACCGGCGCGCGGCGGTCATTGCCAAGGAGCTCAAGGCTCGCGGAGTTCCAGAAAACGAGATCGCGTCGATTGGCATGGGCGCCGACAGGCCACTGGTGACGCCGGACAATACTCCCGAGAAGAAGGCGAAAAATCGCCGCTACGAGATTCAGGTCCGGCTGTAAAGTGGGAAGCGGCCGGCGGCGAGCCGTTGCCGCTTCACATTCCGGGTCGCACTTCCCAAATGCCGCGGCCGTAGGTTGAAACTCGAATCAGGCTCGAATCCCTCGAGATGAACATGCCGGTGACTCGAGCGAGGGGAAGTCCGGCCTCGAAGCGGGTCCAGCTCAAACCTCGGTCCCGCGACTGATAGACGCCGATATCATTTCCCACGTAAATGGTGTTGTCGGCATCGTCACTCGGGTCGAACCGGATGAGCTGAATAGGTACGTTCGGCAGCGGGCTTTCGCCCTGGGTGCCAAAGGGCAGCCACGTTTGGCCGCCATCCCGAGTTAAAAACAAGTGTCCAATTTCTTGAGGCACGAGCGTGAGCTCGTCCGCCATCTTCGGAGCGGTCGTCGCGGCCAGGAATACCTCGCCGTCTTTACCGCCGAAATGCCGGGCGTCGGCCGGAAAGTCCATCGACGTGCCAAATGCTTGCCGCTGGCTCGGCGCAGGACCGACGCTGATCGGCGTCGGCGCGGTATTCCAGGTGACAGACCTGGGCGAGTAATCGGTAGTCTCCGTGGAATATGTATTTCGGTCGATGCCCACGGAAAAACGCCCGCCCGGCAGAATCACGCCGTAAAGGCGAAACGGGCCCGCGCTGTCGCGATATTCGCGTGGGGCGGCAACCACGTCGCGGATGCCAAGCCCTGAAGGGAAGCTTGTCGGCGTCGTCAACCGATTGACGGAGAAGCGGAAAAATGGCGGAGAGGTCGGTCCCGTTCGGGGATACGACAGGCGAACGACATTGAAAAAAGTGGGGGTGAGAAAGGCGCCGGCCGGATCTCCTGCGATTGGAGCGTACCGAGTGGTGAAAAGATCGCTATCGCTGACGAAAATGAAGAGCGGAAAATACTGCCACTGAGCACCCGGGTAGCGGCAAAGGTTTGGAGTGGTCTCGACGCAGAAGAACCTGGAGCCGTTCGCGGAGAGAAAGAAGATCTGCCGGCGAACCACGCCGTCGAGAGCATAAGACAACAAACTCCCAAACCCATCGCCCCCCTGAATCTGATTGAACGTGCCCTCCGGAAATTTAGGATCCGGATTCGGGTCTCGCATTCGCGTGCCGTTATCCTGCAGACCGCCAAAAACGATGGATTCATCTCCTTCTGCCGGGTCTCCCGAGGACAAGTTGTAGAACTGGTGGGTGGTGATCCCCCGATTCAAGTACGCCCAATCGATCGCGGGAGGTGCTGCGTCAAAGGGATGAAAAGCCCGGAAGATGCCGCCATCGCCCGCCGCGAAGGCGATTGTCCCGCTACCCCGGCGAACGAGCAGGATGTCGTGCCAATCCGCGTGAACGTACTTGAGAGTGCCTTCTGCCGTGTCGGCGAGGTTGCGGAGCGGGAGCCAATGCGAAACATTGCTCCAAGTCTGCCCCCCGTCGGTAGTTCTAACGCCGCAAAAGTTGCCGCCGATCATCGCTCGGTTTGAATCGGCCGGGTCTACGGCTATGGCCAAGTTGTAATAGCTTTGGCCGTGGCCCACGTTCATGTCCGGGCAGTAGGAAAATCCGCTCTCGGGAAGGAAGGTGGTTGGATTTGTCACCAGCGTATCGTCGCGAGCGACGATGGAAAAAGTTTGACCGCCGTCGACCGACTTGAGAATCGCAATCGTGCGTCCGGAAGTGAAGCCAACGAAGTCGATGTCTATCGGCGTGGGGTAACCAAGGTCGTTGATGCCGCTGGCTTGAATGTAAAGGACGGTCGCCTCCGGATCGGCGGTGTCGGCCGCAGCGATCGCCATCCGACCGACGTCTGCCAGCTCTGGTTGCTGCCAATAGGGGGTAGGAAAATCCAACGCCAGGCGCCCCAGGTTTCGAAGCGATATCCAAGTCGCGCCGCCGTCTGTGCTTCGCCACAGATCGCCCTTATTCCCCCCCGGACAACCCGGGCCTCGAGGCTGGCCGTACAACAATCGGTTAGCCGGAGGATGTAAACCGGGTCCGCACGCATAAACCCCGCTTATCAGCCAATGCGACTTGCCGTCGAGGCTTCCCAGGTACGCGATGCTCCAGACGCTGGATTCGACTGAAACGGTTCCATCCGGTTCGGTGGGAAGCGGCAGCAGCGAAAATCGCTGTCCACCGTCTTCGGAGCGGAAGAGGCCGACTTCGGTGGCGACCAAAACCACGCTTGGATCGCTCGGATCGACTCTTATGTCGCGAATGGCCACCGCCGTTTCAGTTCTTCCGCCCGCGCTGGCGGGATACGTTCCCTGCAGCAGATCGGCAACTAGCTCCCAAGTTGCGCCGCCATTGATAGACTTGAGAACCGTTCCTCCTGTCGACTGGTCGGAAACCCGGTCGCCGCCGCCGAAATAAAGAATGTCTGGATTTTGAGTATCGATGGCGAGCGACCCGCCGGACAGATTTGCGAAGGTATCGGTCAGTGGAACCCAGTCGGGACGCTCGGCGGTTGCGTTTGACGTCTTCCAAATGCCGCCCCCCGCGGCGACGATGTACACAATGTCCGAATCTCGCGGGTCCACCCGGATGACATTGATCCGCCCCGAGTCAACTTGATAGTAATAATCCGAGCTCCACTCAAAACGGGCGTCGGTTGGACCCAGGCTTGTCCAGAGCGGCTCGACATTCGGCCCTCGTGGGCGCGGGGAATTTGGCATCTTCCCAGGCCATCGGCGCGCTTCCGCTTGAGACACTTGCAACAACTGATGGTTAAAATCCGGATCGCGATATCCCCACTGCGCCAAATTTGCCATGGTGCGCAGCTCCAAATCGTCGTCCGAGATGCCGTTTTCTAAGTCTCGAGCAAGGTTGGGCGGCTCGCTGGCATCGATGGCAATGGGAGTATCGCCCGCACCGCGGAGGAGCTTCGCCCGTTGCTCCATCTTCACAGCTTGAGCGCGGTTCAACCTCCAGCGCCGATACATGTTCGACGCTGCCGGCGCGCCGGCGGCAATCAGTGAACCAGACAGCAGAGTGATTACAATCCATCTCCACTTAACAATGATTGTTTTCATGGCTTGCTTTAGGCGGTCCCCCTCGCGCAGGAGGCCACACCTTCCGCTTCAAATAGTCAAGCTTCAAAATTACACTGGCCGTATGCATGACGTGAGACCAGGGAAGCGTGAGACGACCAGCGCGGAAGCCGAGGCTACTGAAGGAAGCCGCGGCGCTCCTCGATGAGCCGCGACCAGTTCGCAGGGCGTCTGAACTTGCGGCGTCTGCTGCCTATCTCACCCACGGCAGCACAGCGCTGGCGCGTCTTCCCGGGACGTGGTTAACAAGACTCTTCTTCCTGTGGAGGACGCGATGAGACTAGCCACTCTTGGGACGATTTCACTTTGCGAACCGAACACCGCACCCGGTCCTCGGCACCAAGTGCTGCAGCCTCGCTAGGTGCCACCATCGCAGCTAAGGCGGCTGCAGCCGCCGCCGCTCTGGCGCTCCAACAATACGAGCGGGAAAAAACCCTTACGAGCCTTGAGGCTTGATGGCCGCGGGTGTTGATATCCGCAGAAGGAATCGCCGCGGCGCCGAGCCGCTTCATTAGGAGGGACAAATGCCAGCTTCGCTTTTCGAGCCGGATTTTCAGGCCATTCTCAACCAAGCCAAAACAATGAGCGGCGAAGATAGGGGCCCATTCCCGTCGCCGGAAGACTGGCGAGACCAGTGGATCTACTTCCTCATCGTGGATCGCTTCAACAATCCTGCATCACCTCCGCGGCATCGGCCCTTCGATGACCCCGGCTTCTTTAGTTTCCAGGGCGGGAAGTTCTCGGGCGTGCGGCAGCAGCTGTCGTACATCAAGCAGCTGGGAGCGGGGGCGATCTGGCTCAGTCCCCCGCTGAAGAACCTTCCGTTCTCAGACGGCAGCTATCACGGATACGGCATCCACGATTTCCTGCGCGCTGAGCCGCGGTTTGCAGACAACCCCCGGAACGCAGATGACGAGCTGCGGGCATTGGTCGATGCTGCGCATGCTCAGGGTCTCTACATCATCTTCGACATCGTCCTGAACCACACCGGCGATGTGTTTGCATATCAGTGTGACCGAAACGATCAGCTGTGTCAGGACAGACAAGGCGCCGAAGCGAGCCACAGCGACGCCCCCCAGGTGGTGCGGTGGCGGGATACGAGCGGAGTGCCCCGACCGGATTTCGCCGTCGTCGAAAACATCCCGAGTCCGCCCCGTGACGCTCTAGTGTGGCCGCGCGAAATTCAAAGGAACAAGTTCTTTCGAAGGCAGGGAAACCCGCAGCAGGGTAGCGACGATACCGTGGGCGATTTCAGCTCGCTGAAGCAAATGCTCACGGCGGACGCCGATCTACAGCACTTTCTGATTCGGGCCTACCAGTACGTGATCGCGCGTTACGACGTGGACGGGTTTCGCATCGATACGCTGCGATACCTGAAGGGCGATTTGCCGCGGCTCTTCGGCAATTCCATCCGCGAATTCGCCCTGAGCATCGGGAAGAAGAACTTTTTCACGTTCGGCGAGGTGTTCGATCCACGGGCCGAAGAGGACATCGCCCGCTTCATCGGCCGCAGCACCACCGACGGAAGCGAGCTGGTGGGCGTCGATGCGGCGCTGGACTATCCATTGTTCAATGCTCTCAAGCCTCTGGTGAAGGGCTTTGCGGCTCCAGCGGCAGTCGCAGATATGTACCAGCGACGAAAAACGATTGAAAGAGATGTGCTCAGCTCTCACGGCGATGCAACGCGCTTTTTTGTTACCTTCCTGGACAATCATGACGTGAAAGAGCGGATACGGTTCGCGCAACCCGGCGACCTCCATCGCTTCGACAAGCAAGTAACGCTCGGCTTGGCCTGTCTCTACTCGCTGCCGGGCATCCCCTGTCTCTATTACGGTACAGAGCAGGGATTGCACGGCCGCGGCAGCGACCCGGCGGTGCGCGAAGCACTCTGGGGCGCTCCTGGCTTCGACCGAGGAAGCTTCTTCTACCGAGAGATAAAAAGGCTGACCACGGTTCGCGCAGAGCAGTCCGCGCTTCGGTACGGTCGATTGTATTTCCGCCCGCTATCTGGAGATGGTCAGACTTTCGGGATCTCTCCCTTTCAGCAGGGGGTGCTTGCGTTCTCGCGGATTTTGAACGACGAAGAGGTCCTTGTCGTAGCCAACACCGATACAAACCAAGCGCAGTCTGTGGACGTGATTGTAGAGATTCAATTAAACGAAGTGAATTCGGTGCGGCGGGTTCTCTACAGCAATGACTCAGCGCCGGTGGCTCCGGGTCCAGTTCGGGAAACAGGCGCAGTGACCGTTCACGAGGTCGACGGCACGACTAGCCATGGTCCATTGCACGTTGTTCGCGTTACGCTGCAGCCCATGGAAGTGCAGATTCTGGGTAGCCAATAAAGCGAGTGCGCCGCTGGCGCGTCGATCACCTACCGGCCCCGACGGTGGCCAAAACGGAATTGTCCGAGTCGCCCACGAGGATGAAGGGAGCCCAGAAGTAGGGGGCGCTCGTCGCCCGACTCTGGCGGAGCTGGGCCATGGCCTTCTGCAAGGCCTCGTCCTTGGGTAGGCCCTGGCGCAAGGAGCGATGGAAGGCCACCATCAAAGTGGCCGTGCTCCGGTCCGCCACCTTCCACTGGCTGGCGACGATGGAGCGGGCGCCGGCATATTGCAACGCCCGAGTCAGACCAATAAGCCCCTCTCCCTTCACCTCTTGGCCGCGGCCGGTTTCGCAACCGGACAACACCACCAATTCAGCTCTGAGCCTTAGCTGGCTGTAGATTTCCCAGGCTT
>DATFTC010000153.1:0-2247 GCA_035262305.1 Myxococcaceae bacterium
GCGATGGGCCGCGTACTCCAGACATGGGCGGCAAAGCGAATCCTCATGTCACGGCGGCGGCGATCGCTTTGCCGACGTCTTGCGTATTCGCTTTGCCGCCCATGTCTGGAGTACGCGGCCCATCGCGCAACACCGTCTCAATCGCTCGGACAATCGAGGCACCGGCGGCAGTGTGCCCCAAGTGCTCGAGCATCATCGCCCCGGACCAGATCTGCCCGATCGGGTTGGCAATCCCCTTCCCGGCGATGTCCGGCGCCGAGCCGTGCACCGGCTCGAACATCGAGGGGAACTCGCGCTCGGGATTCAAATTGGCCGACGGAGCAATGCCGATCGTGCCGGTCGCCGCAGGCCCTAGGTCGGAGAGAATGTCTCCGAAGAGGTTCGAGCCCACCACCACGTCGAACCAGTGCGGGTGCAAGACGAAATGCGCCGAGAGGATGTCGATGTGGAACTTGTCGACCTTCACGTCCGGATACTTCTCGGCCATCGCGGCAACGCGCTCGTCCCAGTACGGCATGGTGATGGTAATGCCGTTGGACTTAGTGGCCGAGGTGAGGTGCTTCTTCGGCCGCGACCGCGCCAGCTCGAAGGCAAACTTGAGGATTCGGTCGACGCCCTTACGGCTGAAGGTGCTCTGCTGCATCACCACTTCCTCGTCGGTGCCTTCGTACATCCGGCCGCCAATCGACGAGTACTCGCCCTCGACGTTCTCTCGAACGATGTAGAAGTCGATATCCCCGGGCTTGCGGTCGCGAAGTGGGGACTGCACCCCGGGCATCAGTCGCACCGGCCGTAAGTTCGCGTACTGCCGAAAACGCCGCCGGATGGGAATCAGCAAACCCCAAAGTGAGATGTGATCGGGCACGCCTGGAAAGCCGACCGCGCCGAGAAAAATTGCGTCATGCCGCCGGATCTGCTGCAGGCCGTCGTCAGGCATCATCCGACCATGCTTGGCGTAATACTCGCAGCTCCAGGGGAACGTCTCCCAGTCGAGCTGGATGGCGTGCTTCACCCCTGCCGCCTCAAGTACCCGCATCCCCTCGGGCACCACCTCGTTGCCAATCCCATCGCCCGGAATCACCGCGATCTTGTACTGCTTCAAGTCTGCATTCCCCATCTGTGCACCGTCCGCTGCTCGATGTTGCGGAAGCAGAGGTTCTCCACCGCAAGCCCAATCAGGATGACGGTGAACAACCCGCCGAACACGTTCGCTGTTTCCAGAAGATTCTTGTTCTCGAAAATGTACCAGCCCAAGCCGCCTGAGCCCTGGCTCACCCCGAAGACCAGCTCGGCGGCGATCAGCGTCCTCCAGGCGAAAGCCCAGCCGATCTTCAGCCCGGTGAGGATGCTGGGAAAGGCGGCGGGAATCAGGATCAGCGACACGAAACGCGGCCCAGACAAGCCGTAGTTGCGACCGACCATCCGAAGAGTCTGAGAGACCGAGCGAAAGCCGCTGTGAGTGTTCAACGCGACCGCCCAGAGCACCGCGTGAACGAGCACGAAGACAATGCTGCCGTTGCCCAGCCCGAACCACAGCACGGCGAGCGGTAGCAGCGCGATCGCGGGAAGCGGGTTGAGCATCGAGCTGAGCGTCTCTAAGAGATCGGTGCCCACCCGCGTCGCAGTGGCGAGCGCGGTCAGCAATCCGGCCAGGACCAGGCCTGCCACGTAGCCCTGCAGGAGAATCTTGAGCGAATAGACGGTGCGCGACGGAATGACACCGCTGGCAATGCCGTCCCAGAGCGCCTTGACGGTGGCGGAGAAGGTCGGGAACAGCAATGGGTTGTCGACTTTTCGCGCGTATAGCTCCCAGATGATCGCCATTGCGGCAAGCAGCGCCGTCTTGCGAACGGCGGAGCGGCTGTAGATCTTCTCCCAGGCGGTGAGCGGCTTTTCCACCACCCCGAAGTCCTTCTTCGGCTGGGCGATGAACTCCGGCCGAGAGACCGGCACGGCACGCTCAGTCATGGTGCACCTCCTCGGGCTCGATCGACGCGCCAAAAAGCAGCTCGTGGATCCGCTGCGACAGGCTGGGGCCGCCGACGGTGGGCTCGTCGCGACCGTTGCTGTTGAGCTCCGCCTTCACCTGTCCTGGATGCGGCGAGAGCAGGAGGATCCGGTTGCCGATCCGCACCGCCTCGTGGATGGAGTGGGTGACGAAGACGACGGTGAAGCGGGTGCCCTCCCACAGCTGCAGAAGCTCCTCCTGCATCTTGCTTCGGGTGAGCGCGTCGAGGGCAGCGAACG
>DATFTC010000154.1:0-6161 GCA_035262305.1 Myxococcaceae bacterium
CGTCGCGGAAGCGGTGGGGCGGCTCGTACTCGCTGATGAGAGAGCGCCAGCGCGTGCCCACGCCGAGCACCCGCACGTGATAGTCCAGCACGAGATTCTGCGCCATCACGATGGGCTCCGGGGTGAGGATCCGGAAGCCGAGCCACGGCGGCGTGATGCGGGGCAGGTTGCGCGGTTCCGCGAAGAACGCGAAGGTCTCGGCGAGCGGACGCGGCACCCACTGCCGCCGACGCAGCGCATAGACAGGCTGCAGGATCATGCTCCCGAGTATATCGAGGCGTTGGCGCGGCTAGCGGAAGAGCGGCTTCCGGCCTCCCACCGCCGCGGATCGCGTGCGCTCTACCGGGCGAAGGACGCGCTCCTCTTGAGGCCCGACTCGAACTGGCTGAGCACGTAGAGCGCCCACGGGCACGACCAGTGGTGGCGACCACGCAGGAAGCCGTTCCACACGCGGCCGACGGCTCGGGCGTCGAGCTGCTTGCTCTCGTGGCCATATCTCCCGCAGCTCCGGCTCGCGCGCTCGCATCCAGCGTGTCATGGGCAGGGTGAACCCCATCTTGCGGCGATCACAAACCTCATTCTTCCTGTTCGGTGCAACTGTTGTCCTGGCGTTGCTGGTCTTCCCGATCCGTCGCACGATGCAGGAGAAGGAAATGTGAGCAGCGATTCACCTGTGCGCAAGTATCCTTAGGCGGCCGACACGACGCTTATCCCCCCTAAATGTTTCGTGCGTTATTTGACAGTGACCTTGCTGGTTACGTACCGGTACTTCCCCGATCGCTCGAGTGGAATATCGTCGACAATTTCGACCTCGATTCTTACGCCCACTCCGAGACGTTCGGTCATTCCCGCCCGGATCCGCTTTGCGACGTCGTCACTAAAACCCGGGCCCGCCACGAGAAGAACCTGTGTGTGATCCATGCTTTCCTGAACGATCTTGAACTTCGCGATACCGGGTAGATCGCGAACGACATAGATCAACGCAAGGCCATGCATGACAGTCCCGTCCTTGGCGACGACGAAATCCGTCACCCTTCCCTGAAGTTCTCCGATCAGCGGCAGCCCTCGTCCGCATTGGCACACGCCCTGTCCCATCACTCCGACGTCACCGGTCCGGTAGCGAATGAAGGGAAAGCCCGGGCCGGCCGTGTGAGTTACAACGATCTCCCCGGCCACACCCGGAGGTTGCAGTTTGCCCTGTTCGTCGACGATTTCGACAACGATGTCCTCCGCGGAGACGTGCATCCCACCGGCGGGACACTCATGAGCGATCAAGCCCGAGTCGCGACCGCCGTAGCTGTTCGCTACCGGGCAGCCGAATGACCGCGCGATCTGATCCCGCTGTTCCGGGTAAAGGCGCTCAGCCGTGACAAAGGCGACCCGTACACCAACATCGGTTAGGGTTTGACCCCGGTTTTCGGCGTGCCGCGCGATGTGGGCAAGCACAGAAGGATAGCCGAACAGCATGGCAGGACGCCTAGCCCGAATCTCTCTGATAAAGGCGTCCAGATTGGCAGGGGACATTTCGAAGGCTGGGAGCAAAGTGCTGCGCAGCAGTCGATCCCTTATGGACCGCAGCCAATCCTGAGCACCAAGCTCGATCGGCGAGCCCCACACGATTATCTCTCGATCGCCAATGTCTACGTCCCACCAACGCATGCCCCTCCACCTGGCGGCCACGCTGTGGCTGACGCGTTCTCTATCGATAAAAAACACCAGAGGCTCACCGGTCGAACCACCAGTGCTGCGGCGACGGAGCCCAGTGGCGCCGCGCGCTTTAAGCGCCTCGGTGCTCGACCGGATAATAGCTTTCGTAAGAAAAGGGATTGTCCCGAGATCCTCGAGCGTGCGTAAACTCGCTGGATCAAATCCGATGCTCTTGAACAGCTGCTCGTAGTACGGAACGGTCGAAGCCACAGCGCAAAGAAAGGTGCGCAATCGTTCCAATCGGTAGCGCTCGATCCGTTCAGCCGGCCACCATTGTGACTCCTCGAGTGCGCGTCGACGCGCGGGAGAATCATGACGTCTGACCAGCTCGTGCAGTGGGAATAAGAGGTTCGAACACAACGCCGTGTAACCGCTCTTACGAGTAGATCGTGCGAGCGTCATCCGACTCCAGCCTTTGCATGCGAGACGCCGCCATCAATGAGTCCGGTGTAAACCTCCAGCAGCCGCGGACGTACATGGCTCCACGTATATTGCCGCACCAGATCGTGGCCCGAGCGAACCAGTTGTTCGGCAAGTGCGGGGTTGTCCAACACCTCGAGTACCGCTTCTGCCAGTGCAGCTGCATCGCGCGGCGGAACAAGGATCGCGGTCTTCCTGTGTTCGACCAGGAACGGAATTCCGCACACGTTCGTGCTCACGACCGGCACGGAACTCGCCAGCGCCTCCAGGATCGAGATCGGCATGTTGTCGTGCAGACTCGAATTGACGAACACATCGGCTGACCTGTAGAGCTCCGCGATAGCAGCGTTTTTGAGTCCGCCGGTGAATCTGACGTGGGGAGCCACGCCGAGCTCTTGCGCCAGCGCCGAGAGCATTTCCCGCTCCGGCCCTTCGCCAGCAATCGTCAAGCGAGCACCGAGTCGCCTCTGTTGGACAATTGCGAACGCGCGCAGTGCGGTTGGAATGTCGTAGAGCGGGTCAAGATTACGCGTAACGATTAGGTGAGTACCGGCACGTGCATTTGGTTTCGCTGGACGAGGTGCAAAGCGATCCAGATCGATGATGTTCGGCACGATTTCCGTCGACAGGCCAAAACTCCGAAAGACTTCTTGCAAGTAGCCGGAAGGGACGACCCGTTGATCGGACATCGACATGGTGGGTCGTATCCAAAAGAACGACCTCTTGAAAAACTCGGCAGCATCACCACCGCGGTAATTCACCATGACTGGAATTCCACGAAGCTTGGCGATCCATACCGCGGGGGCCGCGAAGAAATGCCAGGCCCAGCCGGAGTTGGCCATCACGTGGAACAGCTGAACACGTCCGGCGGCGCGCCACAATCGGACCAGGAAAGGCACCAGTCGAAACAGAGCTCTAGCCCCACGAACGGACCCGATCCACCGCGGCCGATACGGCGAATTGCTTTGAATAATTTCTACGTGCAGTCCGTCCTGCTCAAGCAGGCCGACCAGTTGCTGGGTCTGATTGGCCATCCCGCCGGGTGGCGGCGGCAACGGTCCCACCAAGCCGATTCTTATGTTGTCGCCGGCCAGCAAGCGAGTTCCTCCCACCTTTTCCGAGTTGCCCTGAGATTAGGTCGACACCATCAACTGTCTAAGGCGTCGATCCTTCGGCCATCAAATGTTGGGGCATCGAGGTCATGGCACGATGCCGGTCGCCCTCCTGCGCAGCCACATCATCCGTAACATATCTCGGTTGAATCTTAGCCATCGACGCCCGCGTTGTGTCAAAGAAGTTTGCTGTCTTACCCAATTTGCGTGCCGCTCCGGATAGGTAGAAACCGGGTGCCCGTTCGATTGGAAGACATAGTGATCGTAATAACATCTGGCAATCTTTTGCCAGTAGTCTGGTATGTCAGGCCGAAGAAACCGCGACAGTTTTTCTGCCAGCGCTGTTGCCGGCGCTGAAAGGCTCGAGGTATCAGTAGTGACACTTCCGCTCGGTTCTCGATACAGGCGATCTCTAACAGCTGATAGTTCATCTTTCGACAGACTCAGCGCAATCTTTATCGACTCAAGCATAAGGATCTCGAACTCCCGTTCCTTCCGAGGCGGCAGCGCCCAGAAAAAAGCATTGATCATCAAGTTCAGGCCGGGTGCAGCTTCAACGTAGTGCCACCAACAGGGTGGGAGGCAAAGCAGGTCGCCCTCCTTAATCAGGGCAACATATGCGTGCTTTGCAGCATGCGCGAACCGCGGAAACCTCTGCAGGTCTGGCGCGATCGGCCGCACATAGCTGCTGGTAGTGCCCGCGATGCCTCCATAGAAGGGCGTCGGGTAGAGATTTCCAATTGCTTCCAGAGGGTACAGCAGAACGCGCTTAACCCCGGTGAGCATTGCAAAGACGTTAAAATGAGCGTCCTGATGCAGGTAACTTATGTGGCGTCCCGTGCCCAGCCAAATACCTTCACTGTTGGGCTTCATGTCCTTCAGGAAGTCCAATGGACGAATTGCCCGGGAGAACTTGTTCCATGTTCTTAACGCGTTCGCACCTCCTCTAGCGTAAAGAACGCTCGAGTTTGAATCGTGCAGGGCGGTGCGCATCAAGGAGCAAAACGCTGTCAACCTGCAGGTAGCCGGGGCGTACTCAAAGTTTTGCTTGCCGTTTTCGTCGTAACCCATGAAGGGATCGTCAGCTGGAACCTTTGTGTATCCAACTGGTGTATCGCCGAACGCCGAACACAAATAGTCAAGGCGGGCGTCGTCGGTGCTGCAATTCTTCAAATTCTGAAAGAGTGGCCAGTCCGTGAACGTCCCTTTTAGAATTACGGGGCTCGAAGGATCACTCTTCCATTTCTTAAAATCGAACCTCTCTGTCGCTGTCGGAACCGTTTGCGATAAGAAAGGGAAAGGCGGAAATCGGGTTTCGGCCATGTTGCTTGTCATAACCCATGACTACCTGTCAGTGTAAGTGGTTTATCCCGGCGCCCCTGAAGCCCGCGCGTCGAACCTTGCGCGATTGGTTTGTGCAACGCACTAAGTAGAGACAGGATGACTGTCGCTTGCGCTTTGATCTCCGGCTCGTCGAGGGAGGGCCGGGGCAGCAGGAGTCCCCAGTCGTCGGGGCCGCGATGGAACTGGGCATCGAGCATCTCCAGCACCGCAGACACGTCGTCCACGGTGATGGCGCTGGAAAGCTTGAAGACGCCCGCGATGCCGCACATGGCTGGAGCGCCCTACGAGCCGGCGCCGTACCGCTCGCACGCGGTTCGCGAGGAGGGATCGGAGGGACCCGACCGGTCTCCCAGTCCTGTTAGAAAAGGATGCACATCCTGCCGCCTTTCGCGCCGCCTAGGAAGACTATTTTACGCCCATGCGTACAACAAATTTCGAAGATGCGGCCAGGTCAGACCGACCCCATCCTCCAGCTACGGAGATCCTGCTCGAGCTACGGGGGCCGTGACCACCGGGTCGACTCTGCCCTCCCTCTTTCGGCTGCTCTCCTTTGGTCCTTCGGATCGCTAGGATACTGCGGTTCTGGGCTCTACGCCCTAGGGCAACAACCCTGAGCAAGGACCACGCCAGCCTGAGCAAGGACCACGCCAGGGGAAAACCCAGGGCCCAGGTGGACGGTATCGACTAGGGGCCCAGGTGCCGTCCTCTGCCCCGGTTCGCGCCCCGATCCTCGCCGACGCCCGCAGCGCACGCAAGCCACGCCCGAGGAACTTCGTCGAGCTCGGGATTCGCGGACGAGCTTTCCTGCTGCCGCGCGGCTCGACGTCGCCATGCGCTCCGGCCACCCGGTGCTGGCTCGATGCGTTCCCGTCGGGGTTCAGGATTCTGCTCGACTGCGCCTCGCAGCGCTAGGCTATTAGCGAGGACCCTTGTGCCCGTCTACTCCCACTCGCGGCTCGGCGTCTACGAGACATGCCCGCGGCAGTACCACTTCCAGTACGTGGAGCGAGTGCCCGTGCCGGAGGTGACGACGGCGGAGATGTTCGTGGGCAGCCACGTGCACGCTGCTCTGGAGGAGCTCTACGCCGGCGTGAGGCAGCGCACGATTCCCGAGCTCGACCGCCTCCTCGAGGGCTACCACGAGCGCTGGAGCCGCGCGTGGACGAGCGCCATCCAGATCAGACGCGCGGAGACCTCGGCCGACGACTACCGTCGCCAGGGCGAAGAGCTCCTCACCGCCTACTATCGCCGCTATCACCCGTTCGATCGTGACCGCACGGTGTCCGTGGAGCGCCTGGTGATGTTTCCCCTCTCGGAGGAGCGGCGGATCTGGTTCCAGGGCTTCGTGGATCGGCTCTCCGTCACGCACGACGGCCTCTGGCAGATCCACGACTACAAGACGGGACGCTGGCTGCCCACCCAGGAGGATCTCGACGACGATCGGCAGCTTGCCCTCTATCAGATCGGCATCCAGCGCGACTTCCCGCTCGAGGCGAGACGGGTGGAGCTGGTCTGGCATTTCCTCGCTCACGACGTGGAGCTGCGCTCGCGGCGCGATGCCAAGGCGCTCCAAGGAAT
>DATFTC010000155.1:0-11203 GCA_035262305.1 Myxococcaceae bacterium
TTTTCCCAGAGTTAATGCTGTTTGCAGAGCGCTTCCGCGCTTGACCCCGAGGTAGTTGACAGCGGACAGAAGGAGGATCCCACCTATCGCTGTTTCCCGTATCTCGAGGTCCCCGAGCGGCACAAAGAAACCGACGTAGCGCGCAAATACTACGCTGATAGCCGCGATGATTCCTGAGTGCACGCTCCAGAACATCGCCCAGCCCCACAGGAAAGCCACCGCCGGCGAATACGCCTCTCTGAGAAAGACATAGACCCCACCCGTTTGCGGAAACGCCGATGCAAGCTCCGCACAGACCAGCGAGCCAAAGAAAGTCAAAAGACCGCAGATCGCCCACGTCCAGAAGACCCCACTTGCAGAGGGTACCCAGCGGGTGATCTCGGACGGTTGGACAAAAATCGAGGCCCCGATGATGGTCCCGACTACCATCGCTGTTGCTTGGATCAGACCAATCGACCGCTTTAGATCGCAGCCGTCACGGTTCGGCGCTTCGGTTCCCAACCGATATTCTCCCGACTCGACTTTCTCTCAGCCTAGTACGCAGTCCGCAAGAAGTGGCTGAGAGTTTCAAACGGAAGCTCGCAGATGGTTTGTTCAAAGGCTGCAACGGCCGACTCTGGATTCGTTCTCTTTCGGCAACATTGGAGCGCGCTTGCGGCAAGGCGAATCTATGACATACCGCTTGGTTCTGCTGTTGCATGGCGCGTCTCGAAACAGACATTTGAGGGAGCTCATAATGCAACGCGAATCTCGGAAGATAGCGCTTCTTGCCGCAGCACCGTGTTTGATCACCTTGCTCGCTAGCCCAACGGTGGCTGCGCAACCATCGTACGACATTACCGACCTTGGAACGCTCTACCCCGATGACCAGTTCTGCCAGGCGTTTGGAACCAATAGCTACGGACAGGCGGCGGGATTCTGCCTGCTAGCCGGGGCAAGCACCCATGCCTTCCTTTGGACGCCCGACGTGCCCAACGGAACCACGGGTCATATGATTGATCTCGGTGCATCCAGGTTCGGCCAAGACGGCGCCTACAAAGTCAACAGCTATGGACAGGTGCTGTTTAATGCGGACGGCGCATATCTATGGACTCCAGACACCCCCAACGGCACGACGGGAAGCTCAACCAGCATCGGAGGGCTGATCTCCGGATTCACGGTGACTGGTTATAGCCTCAACGGCCTTGGACAGGTCGTCGGATATGGGTATCCGGGTGTCTGCTTTCTTTGGACGCCCGACGTTCCCAACGGAACGACGGGTCAATTCAACAGCTACGGCGATCAACCTGGTTTCGGCTATAGCAGCTTCATTGGCTCCGCCAATGGCGTGAATGACCTAGGCCAAGTGACCGGGGCAATGGCGGTTGGCTTCTTTGGGTTTCCGATTATCCACAACGACCCCAGCAATCACTACGTCACGGATGATATCTTCAGCCCAACGTGGGATCCTGCCAGTCAGGACTACAGCGGTTACGGCAACGCAATCAGTGACCTCGGCCACGTTGCCGGCACTGCAGTGTTTCCCGGCACCGGCGCGATCCACCCTATCCTTTATGATGGCAGCGCCATGTTGGACATCTCCGATGGTGGCGGCGGGAACGCATTCGGCATCAACTCCAGCGACGAGGTGGTGGGAAGCCTTGGCTCAGGCGCTTTCCTGTACACCGGCGGTACGCTCTATTACCTGAATGATCTGATCAGCCCGAGCGCCGGCTGGTCACTGCTCTCCCAAGCTTTTGATATCAACGAAAGCGGACAAATTGTCGGGCACGGTCTGCACAATAGAGCACTCCATCCTTATTTGATGACACCGCAATAGCCTACCCACTTTCCGCAATGTCGAGCGTCGTCACGCGGCGGAGCTCGCGGGGATGCTTCGTATCGGCAAAGGGCCGAGCACGGTGCATCGTCGCGCGGTTGTCCCAGATGAGGAAGTCTCCGACTCGCCACGAATGGCGATACACGAATTGCGGCTGCGTGGCGTGTTCAATCAAATCGCGCAACAGGAGCCGCCCCTCGGGAACTGGCCAATCGATGATCCGACATGCGTGCGATGCGACATAGAGCGAGCGGCGGCCCGAGCGCGGATTTGTCCGGACGACCGGATGAATGGCCCCCTTGAGCTTTTCCTGCTCGTCCTCGGAAAATTCGAACCCGAGCGTCTGGCGCGAGTAGGCGATCGAATGGTGAGCGCGCAGGCCCTCGAGCTGCGCCTTCAACTCCGCGGGCAGCGCGTCGTAAGCGGCGCGCATGTCGGCGTACTCGGTATCCACCGGAACGGACGGGACGATTCGCGCCGAGAGCATCGAGTAGCGCCCGGGGGGATCCACGAACGACGCGTCGGTATGCCAGAGGCGATTACCGAGCGCGTACATGCGCCGGCGGTCGTCGGGCGCCATC
Organism: Myxococcaceae bacterium; assembly: GCA_035262305.1. Classification (GTDB taxonomy): domain Bacteria; phylum Myxococcota; class Myxococcia; order Myxococcales; family Myxococcaceae; genus DATFTC01. The sequence goes on from DATFTC010000155.1 coordinate 2,401, forward strand.
ACCTCGCCGGTCTCGTCGAGGTTCGAGATGTCAGTGAGTGCCTCGTTGCCCAGTCGGCTCTTGCCGACGACGGCGGCGCCGGTTCGCGCATGGATCTGGCCGTCGAAGCGCTGCGCGAACTCGAGCTGCTCGGCATCGGCGAAGGGCTGATCGCGGAAGACGAGCAGGGCGAACTCGTCCATCCCCTTGTGGATCTCATCGAGCGTTGCGCGATCATGCACGCGCCGCAAATCGACCTGACTGACCTCGGCGACAAAGGTGGGGTGAAGCTTCTGCAATTTCAGCGTCACGATCTTCGCGTAGGCCGACTGTTGAAAGAGAGTCAAGCGCCCTGCCGCTAAATTGTCTTCAAACGCGTCTCTCGGCCCGAAGAAACTGAACCTGCGCACTGCAAGCCTGGACGAGACCCTGCCGGAATCATCGAGCTCACCTGAGAGGTGGCGTTAGCCAACATGCGCGCACAATTCAGGACGCATCATCAGGGTGCTCGCGGCCTCGGGCACTCTTGTCTGGTTTGAGACCGATTGCCAAATGTGGGCGCGTTCGCCGACTGCCGATGGCGGGCGCGGTTGCGTGTGACTTCGCACCCTTGAAGGTTATCGCGAGCGAAAGCTCGCTCGGCACTCGTCGTGCATCGTTTTGTTGAGATGTGTCGGTCGCGCAAGCCATTCGACGGAATGACGCTCACCGGAACCTACCTGATGGGCTGCTTTCGCCGTTTCTCGCACGGAGAATCGGAATGAGAAGGTCGACTATGATTCGCACAACGCGTCTGTTGCTCGCCACGATTTTTGCCCTCACCGTCACTTTCAAGGCCGACGAATAAGCCGGGTTGCCGGCCGAGTAATTCGAGCGAACAACGCCCGCTGTTTGTTTTTTCTTGTTGCACAAAACGGAGAAGCAGAATGAGAAAGTCGCTGCTCGTATTTTCGGTCGCTTTGGTGATGGGGTACACGTTCGCCGCGTGCAACTGCGGAGGCCCGAAGCCGATCAACAACGACGATGGTGGGATTAACGATGGCGGCAACTACGACGGTGGGCCGGGAAGCACGTGTCTCACCACGGGCACTGCCTGCTCCACCACCAGCGGTGGCGTCTGCTGCTCCGGAGTTTGCAATGGCAGCGCCTGCGCAGCGCCGACCTTCTGCAACGCCCCCGGCACTACATGCGCCGTGAACACCGACTGTTGCTCCAATCACTGTCTCAACGGCCAGTGCTCATCACAGCAGTGCCTTGACGTGGGGACGGCCTGCACTGGCAGCGCCGACTGCTGTACCGCCACCTGCACCTCCGGCAGCTGCGCGACCATTCCCGGCTCGACCTCCACCTGCAAGGTGATCGGTCAGGCTTGCAGCTCGGCCGGCGATTGCTGCTCCACCAACTGCCAGGGCGGCGTCTGCGTCCGCGCGTACAGCTGCCAGGCCACGGGCGACATCTGCCTGCGCAACAGCGATTGTTGCGGAAACGTTTGCTCGGCCAACGACGGCGGCGCCGGCGTGTGTATCGCTATCAGCGGCGGCGGCGGCGGCGGCTGCATCCAGGACGGCAACCCGTGCTCCGGTGGAACCAACTGCTGCTCGCGCGTCTGCGTCGATCTCGGCTCGGGCGCCACGGTATGCCAGCCGGTCGATGGTTGCCGCCTGACCGGCGACTTCTGTTTGTCCACCAATGCGTGCTGCGGCGGTGGGCCGAATCCCAACGGAACCGTGACGTGCCGTCCGGACGCAGTGGGATCGGGCCGCTGCGACAATGGAAATGCCTGCAATGGAGTTGGAAACATCTGCGGCCAGCCCCATCTGTTGGACGGCGGGTCAGCGCTCTATCCAGACGGCGGCGTAATCATCGTCAATGCGCCGCAGGACTGCTGCGACGGCCACAAGCAGGTCTGCCGCCTTGACAACAGCGGGGTTCCGCGCTGCTTCGGCGGCGGCTCGACCACATGCCCTGCCGGCTATACGGGCCAGAGCCCCTGCTGCATCGCCGACAACGCGCCCTGCCAGTTCAGTGGTCAGTGCTGCAACGGCGTGCTGTGCCTGCCGGGCGCCGGCGGCTTCTTCTGCACCCCGTCTACCTCGACGTGCAAGCAGATCGGCGCGAGTTGCACGCCGAGCGCGAATGACTGCTGCGCCGGAACCTCCTGCCTCCTCGCCGGCGAGCTGGGCGGGTACGCGTGCCAGCCGCCTTCGCCCGGCGGTGGAAGCGATGCCGGCTCAGACGCCGGACCCACCTGCGCCGCGAACGGGTCGACTTGCACCGGAGCTGCGAGCTGCTGTTCCCAGGTCTGTGTCGCCGGAGTCTGCCAGCCACCGGGCACGTGCCAGGCACTGGGCGGCGTCTGCACCGCCTCGTCGGACTGCTGTTCGGGGCTGGCGTGTAACGTGCCGGGCGGGAGCACCACCGGCACCTGTCAGCCCAGCAGCTGCCCAGCTCTCGGCCAAGGCTGCTCGGTGAGAAACGCGTGCTGCACTGGACTGCGGTGCATCAATACCGCCTTGAACCTTTGCACCGCCTCGGATCCGTCGTGCACTTGCGCGGCCGCGATAAACTGAGGCGCGTCCATCATTGCCAAGGATGGCGCGCCTCGTATTTGTCGCGATCTTGATCGCGCCCGGCCTCGCCGGAGCGCAGACCGATCAATTCGCGCGAAGCTTCGACCTGGTTCCAACCAAGCACACCGCGGCGCAAGACAGCGGTATCGCGCTCGAGTCCGCCACTCCTGCAGCCGAGAAGAGCTTGGCGCTCTCGATGCTGTTCGATTGGAACGTCGGCATCCTTGCTTTGGTGATGCAAGACCAGAAGCTGGGCGATGTCGTTCCCTATCGAGTCGATCTTCACATTCTGGGCGCATATCAGCTGCATCCGCGAGTGGAGCTCGCGGCGGATCTTCCTGCGGCCGTCGCCCAAGGCAATAACTTCGCTTTGTTGAACCAGTATGGTTATTCCGAGCCCGGCGTGTCTGGCGGCCTTGGCGATATTCGCTTGCTGCCGCGATTCATCTTCTTCCCGGCGCGCGAGTCACCGATTGGCGTCGCGCTGGTGACCGAGCTCAGGCTCCCCACTGGAAACGGCCGAAGCTTTCTGGGGGAGGGCGCACCGGTGTTCGCGCCGAGGGTCGCGCTCGAGCGGCCGATTGGGCCCTTTCGGCTCCTGGGAAACTTCGGCGTCCGACTGAGAAGGCAGACGCAATACCTGAACCTGATCGTCGGCAACGAGTACACGGTCAGCGTGGGAGGGATGTATCATCTGCCAGACTTGTGGAGGTTCTTTGACACCAATGCCGTGGTGGAAATGAACCTTGCAAGCCCGACGTCGTCGCCATTCTCCCTTGGAGAATTCGCTGATCAGCGAAAGAGCGCATGGGAGGTGTTGGTCGGATTGCGCAGCAAGTTTGCGGAGCACTGGGGAGCCGAATTGGCAATGGGTCGCGGAATCGCGGTGCACTCGGGCTACGCCCGGGAGGCGTTCCGCGCCCTTGCGTCCGTTCGATACGATTTCGACCTCGGCGCCCACCGGCCAGTCTTGTTGGCTGATTCGGACGGGGACGGCATTCCCGATTCAGAGGATGCCTGCCCGACGCAACCCGGGCCGGCAGAATTCGACGGGTGTCCCGACACGGACGGCGACCAGATCCCCGACAATGTCGACAAATGTCCGAAAGAGCCGGGTCCGGCCGAAAATGGCGGATGTCCGCTGGGACCACCGTACGTCGTGCTCGAGGGAGCCCAAATCCACTTGCGGGGAAGCGTCGTTTTCGATCTGGGCCAGGCCACCATCCATAAGCAGTCCTTCCCACTGCTCGACGAAGTGGCGGGATTGCTCAAGAGCAGACAGGACATCGAGCTCCTCGAGGTGGATGGTCACACCGACAACCGCGGCGGCCGTGAGTACAACCAGGATCTCTCCGAGCGGCGCGCGAGAGCGGTTGTCGAGTATCTGGTAAAGCATGGCGTGCAGCAACGCCGCTTGAAGAGTCACGGGTTCGCATTCGACCGACCGATCGCCTCGAACGATGATGCGCTGGGACGAGCGAAGAATCGCCGCGTCGAATTCCAGATCCTGAAGAGCGACGCCAAGCGTGAGCAAGTATCAATTAGCCCCTGATTAGGTCACTGCACCCAAGGCGCTGTCGAACGTCGATGACAATCTCAGGGGTGGACCAGCGGCCGCACATGGGTGCAGGCGGCCTGCGCAGGTAGCGCTGCGATGCCCTCCTTGAACAAGCGTTCTGGCGAAACGATCTCGTCGTTCAAGCTGAGGCAGACCAGGACCGGAGCGTTGCCGGTGATGCGAAACGCGCCTGGGAGCACTACCCGGTTGCCGCAGTGAATCTGCTCCGCGCTCGACAGGGGAAAAAAGACGTCGTTTCCCTGAAACACAGACACCTGCCACGAAATCGGACCCTGACGAGAACACGTGACTTGGACCTTGAAAACATCGCCTTCGACGAAGACAGTCGAGTCCTCCGCGATAAGTCCCCCGGATTCGCGCACCAGCTCGAGCACCACGGCATCCCCCTTGGTGCCGTGCAACCGATCGCCGGCGCGATTCCAGATGTTCCAGGCTCCCACGATGGCGACGACGCCAGCGGTGGCTGCCAGCAGGCGAGGCCATCCTTTTAACCAGCGCCATCGCTCGCGCCCCTTCGAGACTGGCGCACGCGTTGCGGGCAAGGGTGGCAATGGACGACCGATATCGGAGCGAATCCTCTCCAAGCAGCGGCGAAGCTCGTCGGACTGCTCGAGTGCGCGCTCGACTCGAGCCTTCTCCGCCGGTCCAAGCTCACCAAGCCAAAATCGCTCCAGCATCAGCCACGAGATTTGCTCACTGTCCATCGTCATCCGTCCTTCGAAAGTCCGGCAAGAGTGCTGCGGACCTCCTTCAGGTATTTGCCCACCGTTCGTCGGCTCATCCCCATTGCCTCCGCCACTTCCTCCTGCGACAGGTCATCGAAGTAGTGAAGGGCAAGCGCAGTGCACTTCTTCTCGTCAAGTTGCTCGGCGAGCTTGATCAGCAAATCCAGTCCAACCACGCGATCTTCACAGCGCGTTCGCACCGGCCCGCGCGTCTCGGGTTGATAATTCGCCAGCAGGCTGGCTTGCTTTCGCCGGTCTCTTAAGACGTTGAGACACCGCCGGGTGGTTGCGCCGAAAAGGTAGGGAAGATCCACGTCTGTCTTTCCGATTTGCATCAACTGAACAAACAACCCTTGCACCGTATCTTCTGCGTCGGTCCGATTGCCCAACATGCGCTCCGCCTTGCGAATCAACGCGGATGCGTAACGCTTGTAAAAAGAGGCGTTCAATTGCGACGCGGATCGATGCCCGCCGCTCACAAACGCCAGACCACGCCCAGATTCACAGTTTGGTATCCCGAGCCAAGCACTGGCGCATGGTCCAAAAAAAATGTTGCACTGTAGCTCGCTGTAAGTCGGAGGCTTTCGCCGAAGAAGACATTTATCAGCGGCCCGACGCTGGTACTCAGGAGATAGGGAAATCCATTCCGACTCAACCCAAGCGCCGCCCCGAACGAAACGCGTCGACTGAGAAAGATTTCGTTGTTGAAATTGGCGCTGAGGTTGTTGGTGCTCTTCCGTGTATACAGTCCATACGGTTCCTTCACGCTGGATCGCGAAAAGCTCGCTGACAAGTGTGTAAACAACGTCTCGCGCGCCCAGAGGGTACTCATCCCCAGTGCGCCGCCGTCCTCGGTTTCGATCCATGGTGTTGAGACGAATTGCGAGCCGTAATTTTGGTCGTGCGTCCGAAGTCCAAAATAGGAGACATCTACGCGCAGGTTCGGAGTAAAGTAATGTTCAATTCCCAAGCTCAACAATAGGCTGGCATCGGACGTAAAATACCCCGCAAGGCTTCCCACAAATCCTGTCCGCCTCCATGGATAGATTTCGGCGGCCACCGTTCCGCCAAAATAGGAGCTGACCTCGGTCTGATGCAATTGGATCCTGGGGGTTACGGAAATAGAGCTTGGGTGCTGTAGAAATGTCAGCATGCCCAATGGATGAGCGGGATCATCTTTCAATCGCTCGAAGTAATATGTGAGGGTGACGTCCGTCGACCAGGAGAGGGAGTGGGAGAAGTCTTGCAAGGTTGAGAAGGAGAGCGGAGTGTCGACGCGCGCTTCGAATTGCCAGGTCGGCCGCGGGGATCCTGCGAAAACCACGTCGGCGACGTCCCCTTTGTTCGCGCTGTGATCGAGGCGCGTGGAAGTGCAGGCTGACAGAGAAAGGGGCGTATCACGGCCATCGACCAGATCAGCCATGCATTCGTAGAGCATCTCCGGCTGACGGACGATCACCTTGTAATTCGCTGGCGGCAAACCTAGTCGGATCGGATTTCCAGCGGTTTTGTTTAGCTCGCCCACAATACTTTCCCCAATCGAGACCAGAACATCTCCCTGCAACTCCGGAGCGAGCGAGAGGGAGGCGCTGGCCTCCTTCGGATACGTCAGCGAAACTTCGCCCTTGCCCCGCAGGTCGGTTTCGAGGGTCGCGTGTTGACTGCCAACTGAGGTCGCCGCTGTATCGACCAGCGTCCGCGCGTAAGCGTAGCGATACGCCTCGGTCAAGGTGACGCGCCCGTCGCCGTCTAAGTCTCCCGCTCCCCGCATCGCCATCATCAAATGATGAGTGAAATACGAGCCAGCGAGCCGGTCCGATTCCTGACTCAGCTCGGTGGAGGTACTCGACGCCAGCACCGCGAGCCCTCGGGTGTTGAGCTGGGCTACGCTGTTGATCGAGAAGTCGGGAGCCGCCTCCGCGCTCTTTATGCGGGAGAAGGCCCCGCTTTGGCACGCGTCGAGGATCGCCACCGTCAAGTCGGCCGCCGCGGAATTCAGCACGCTGCGCAAATCAGCCAGAGGGAGCTCACCTTGGCCGAGGCTCAGTCCAGAGGCGCGGGCGTGCCCCGAATAATAGAAAAGCAATGAAGTCTGCTCGCCCAACGCCTGGCGCTCTCGCAGCGCTGTTTCAATGGCGCGGAGCTCGCCGAGGAGCTGATCGGGCGTTGGGTCCTGAAGGAAGCGAACATGGCTCCTGTCGTAGCGCCCGAGCTCGACCAGAAGCTGGCCAAAGCGAGTGGCATCTTCCGTCGCATATTTGAGCGGGCTTTGACCAGGTCCCCCACTTCGACTGCCGACGACGATGGCATAGGCAAATGGCAGTGGCGGGGGACGAGACGCGTCGGCCGCGAGCACGACTACGCCGACCGTGGCGTACGCAAGAAGCGACATGGTTTTCAGCCCCCATTGGACGATCCACGCCTAGAACACTTCAACCGCGTAGATTGGGAACCATCCCCCTTGTGCTCGAATTTACTAGCAGTGACACGAAGATACCCTCACGGCAAGATGCGTAAGGACAAATCTGCAGCTGTAGCGGACAGCGGTCCTTCCCAGAGCCGCAGGGGGTAGAGAGAACGCTTCATCTACCCGAGTAGCGAATCAAAGGGGGTGCGGCTCGAATCGAGTCCTGCATGGTCAACAGCGGCCTAGAAAACGCAGCGCACCACGCCGCCGTCGGCGCGCAGGGCAGCTCCGTTGATCGCGGAGCTGCACTCGCTGGCGACGAAGGCGACCAGGTCGGCCCCTCTTCGGCTCGGATGAACCCTTGAGTGCAGCCTTACATCGACGGAGGAGAGCTGGTGCGCGTCCTCGCCGCGTGGTCGCCCTCCTCCCCCGGTTTCTATCTCTATTAGCCGAGCCGCCGTCAGGTGCCGCCGCCGCTTCGGGCGCTGATCGACTTTTGTCGCACCCTCGGTCGCCGGCGCGCGGAAAGCGTGCGCGGCTAACGCCCCGATGACGCCGATTCGGCATCCGCCAACGGAGTCGCAGGCACGTCACGGCCCTCTCCGAACCCGAGCACCCAGAATCGAGGCGGAGGGCTGAGTTTCTGTATTGCTTGCTGGAGAAGCTGAACCGGCTCGTCGATGCCGTCGTCGCCCAGCTGAAAGGTGCCGAAGTGAATGGCGACGCTGGTGGCGGCTCCAACGAGCTGATGAGCCTTGACTGCGTCGGAAGGGGACACGTGAACGGGAGACATGAACCACTCCGGTCGGAACGCGCCGATGGGTAGGAGAGCCAATCGGATTGGTCCAAGCTTGTTTCGAATTTGCTCAAAATGCGGCCCAAGCGCGGTGTCTCCGGCAAAATAAACGGCCCCGGCGCTGCCTTGAATCACAAAGCCGGTCCAGAGTGCGCGGTTGCGATCGGTAAAGGTCCGATTTGAGAAATGCTGCGCCGGCACGCTGTTCAGCCTTAGGCCGGGAGCGAGATCCACGCTCTGCCACCAATCCAGCTCGGCCGTCACCGGGATGCCCCGAGATCGAAGCAGAGCGCCGTTCCCCAAAGCGGCGTAGATCCGCGGGCGGTGGTCCTGCGCGAGCCTCTGAAGCGTCGGGATGTCGAGGTGATCGTAGTGATTGTGGCTGATCAGCACGGCGTCGATCGGCGGCAGGTCTTCCCAGCGCAGCCCGGGCGGCCGCGACCGCTTGGGCCCCGCCCATGAGACTGGGCTGCAGCGCTCCGACCAGATGGGATCGGTGAGCACGTTAAAGCCATCCATCTGCACGAGCACCGTCGCGTGGTTCACGAAGGTGACTCGAAGCTCGCCTGGGCCGACGCGGCGCGGAGGAGGTGGGCCCGGCTTGGCCCCCGGCTCCTCGCGCCACGGTCCGCGCTCGCGGTTGAGCACCCAGCGGAAGAAGCCTCCGCGGGCCTGCACAACCGGCTGCAGGTTGTGGAAGTGCTCGCCGTCGAAATGATCCGAGCGCGGCCCGCGGTAGCGCGGCAT
>DATFTC010000156.1:0-12519 GCA_035262305.1 Myxococcaceae bacterium
GGGAAATGCCACCTCGGCGCCGCGAGCCGCGCTGCCAGCTCGCCTTGTTGGTCTGCGCGGCTGCAGGCCTGCGCGGGTGGTTCGCTGTGACGGCCGGGTCCGTACAGGGTGACGGCCATCACCAGCAGCGCCAGCGCCGCCAGAAGCATTGCGAGCAAGGTCAGCTGTCGAATCCACCTGTCCACGTCCATTCCGTTCATCTCCGATCGCCTGTGCTCGCCCGAACCAGAAGCTCCTTCATCGAATTGCCGTGTTGAGCTGCAGAATGGGCATCAAGATTGAAAATGCGACGAATGCGATCACCGCGCCCATCGCGACGATGAGCAGCGGCTCGAGAAGCGCAGTGAGCGCGCCGATCCGGACGTTCACCTGCGTCTCGTAGCTGTCGGCGACGCTCACCAGCATGTCCTCGAGCTGGCCGCTTCGCTCGCCGATCGCGATCATGTGATACACCAACGGCGGGAACTGCCCGGAGCGCTTGAGCGGATTGGCGATGCTCTCGCCCTCCCGAATCGAGTCCCGCGCTTTCTCCACCACGTCCACCAGCACGCTGTTGGTGACTACGTTCTTGACGATGTCCATCGCATTCAGGAGCGGAACCCCACTCTTGAGGAGCGTCGCCAAAGTGCGAGTGAATCGAGCGATCGAAAGCATTCGGACCAGACTGCCGAACACCGGTGCCCTGAGCACGCTGCGATCCCAAACCGGTTTGCCCTTCGGGCTGCGGGTCCACATGACGAATCCGGCAATCGCGCCGGCGAACATCGGCAGCAAGATGAACCACCAGGTCTGAACGGTGTTCGAGCTCCAGATGAGCAACCGGGTGGTCCAGGGGAGAGTCACCTGCATGCTGTCAAAGATCTTCGTCACCTTGGGAACGACCACCGTCATCAACATGGTCAGGATGCCGCTGCCGATGACCACCATCACCGCCGGGTAGAGCATCGTGCTGATGATTCGCTGCCGCAGCTTCGCCTGGCCCTCGGTGAAGTCCGCCAGCCGAAGCAGCACCGCGTCCAGCGCGCCGGAATGCTCCCCAGCGCGGATCATGTTGACGTAGAGCGGCCCAAACGCCTTCTGATGCAGAGCAAGCGCGTCCGCCAGCGACGAGCCTTCGTTCACCCGTTGCTTCACGTCCGAGAGGATCCGCTTGAGGCGCTCCTTCTCCACTTGATCCACCAACGCGGTGAGCGCCTCGACCAGCGTGACGCCCGCCCCGAGCAGCGTCGCCAACTGTCGCGTGGTGATCGCGATGTCCTCAGTGGTGATGCGGCCCTTGACCAGCTTTTTAATGTCGATGTCTTTCGACCCGACGAAGGTGCCCTGAGCCGCGGGCCGAGCGCCCTCCAGCTGCCCCACCACGTCGGTGAGAAACACGCCGTCTTTGCGGAGCAGCGAGCGAAGCGTCTTGGACGAATCAGCCTCCTTCAGGCCGGTCACGACCTTTCCCGCTTCGTTCAGGGCTCTGTATTCAAAAACCGGCATCCTTCACATCCTGCTTGAGGCTTCGGCAGCTGGCGCTTCCCTAGGGCTCAAATGTCTTCCTGGGTCACGCTCAACACTTCCGCAATTGTCGTCTCGCCGTTGACGACTTTTCGCGCGCCGTCGTCGAGCAGGGTCCTCATTCCCTTGCTCGTCGCGGCCTTCTTGATCGTCGCCGAGTCCACGTTCTTGAGAACGAGCTGCCGAACATCGTCGTCCACAAGGAGGAACTCGTAGATTCCAGTCCGGCCGCGGTAGCCGGTTCGGTTGCATGCGCCGCAACCATTGGCGCGGTACAGGTGCCTCACGCCCGCCGTGAGCAGCTGCTCGCGCGTCAACCCGATCTCCCGCAGCTCTTCCTGGGTCGGTTGATACGGACTGCGGCAGTCCGCGCACACCCTGCGGACCAACCGCTGCGCCATAATTGCGGTGAGCGAAGACGCTACCAGGAATGGCTCCACGCCCATGTCCACCAGCCGGGTCACCGCGCCGGAGGAGTCATTGGTGTGAACCGTTGAGAAAACGAGGTGGCCGGTGAGCGAAGCCTGAATCGCGATTTCCGCCGTCTCCCGATCGCGGATCTCGCCCACCATGATGACGTCCGGATCTTGGCGCAAAAAGGATCGCAATCCGGTTGCGAAGCTCAGGCCGATCTTCGGATTGATCGCCATCTGGCCGATCCCCTTGAGCTGGTACTCGACCGGATCCTCGACGGTGAGAATGTTCAGATCAGTGGTGTTGATTCGCGAGAGCGCTGCGTAGAGCGTGGTCGTCTTGCCGCTGCCGGTGGGCCCGGTCACCAGGACGATCCCGTGCGAGCGGCGGATGATCGCGTCAATCTGTTTTAGCGTGTCCTCGCTCATCCCGATTTCCGCCAGGTCGAGCAGCACCTCGGTTTTATCGAGGAGCCGCATCACGATCCGCTCGCCGTGGGAGGTGGGAATGGTCGAGAGACGGATGTCGATGTCGCGGCCGGCGAGCTTGATGCGGATACGCCCGTCCTGGGGCAGCCGCTTCTCTGCGATGTTCAGCTGGCCCATCACCTTCACGCGGCTCACGATCGAGTTCTGGTAGCGCTTGGGCGGCTTGATGATCTCCTGCAGCACGCCGTCCACCCGGAAGCGGACGATCAGCTCGCGCTCCATCGGCTCGATGTGGATGTCGCTGGCGCGCTCCTTGGCGGCGCGAAACAAAAGCGAATTTACCAGCCGGATGATCGGCGCTTCGTCATCCGCCTCGAGCAGGTCGGTCGGCTCCTCCAGCTCGTGCGCGAGAGTGTCTAAGTCCTGCGCCTCCATCTCGCCGACGAGCTGTTCGGCCTCGTTGATCGCGCGGTCATAGACGCTGTTGATGGCGTCGACGATGGTCGAGCCGAGTGCAATCTGAGGGCTCACGTTCCGCTGCAGGAGAAGCCGGGCGTGATCCAGCACCGCAGTGTCCAGCGGATCGGCCACTGCAAGCGCCACCGTCTCGCCCTCCAGAGACAGCGGAAGGATGCGCGCCTGCTTCGCGAAGTTGATCGGCACCAGTTTGACCAAGTCCGGCGCAACGCTTTCCGCCGAGATCCGGGGTAGGTACGGCAAGTCCAGTTGGACCGCCAAAGCCTTGGCGACGTCTTCCTCCGAGACCGCCTTCATTCCGACGAGAATCTCCCCGAGGCGGCCGCCTTTCTCCGCTTGGCTCGCGAGTGCCTCCTCGAGCTTTTCATCCGTCAGTCCGGCGCTGGCCTTGAGGATTTCCCCGATCGGGCGCCCGAGGAGGGAACGCGCGCGAGCGAGCTTTGCTCTCTCGGCGGCGGGCTTGATCGGTGGAGGCTGTTGGAGGATGTCGTTCATGGCTTGCTGTCAGGCGGCACCTTGGGCTCGGGGGTGGGCTGGCTGCCCGGTTGTGGCTGCCCCTGAGGCTGCACCGGTTGAGAACCCTCGGCAGGAGGCTGTCCTTCCCGCGCCTCGGGTGCGGGCTTGCCCATCACTTGATCGAAGAGATCGCCGCTCTGAGGTTCCGCGGCTCCGCTGGGCTGCGGCGCGCCCATCGGCGGCGTTGTGGTTGGAGGCTGGGGACTGGAGCCGGGCTTGCCAGTTGTAGTGAATGGCGCCCCGCTGGGCCCACTGGGCGGGGTTCCTCCCGGGCTGCCGGGGCCGATCATCCTCTCTCCCGGAGCTCCAGGACCGCCATTTTCGAATTTCTGCTCCTCTTGGCGAATCAACTGTGCGACGCGCGCGACCGGCCCCGCCTTGCGAGCGAAATCGATCGCGACGTCGTAGCCTGGCAGCTGGCCGTAGAAGAGCTCGATGAATTGCTGCCGCTCCTTCATCTTGCGCTCGAAGATTCGGCGAAAGTCGCTCTTGTCCTTGATGATGTAGGGGGTGAGGACGAGCAGAAGGTTGGTCTTGACCTTCTTGCGCGACTGATCTCGAAAGAGGTGTCCGAGGATGGGAATGTCGCCCAGGACTGGAACCTTCGAGACGGATTCAATGGTCCGGTCTTGCATGATTCCACCAAGAACGACGGTCTCCTGATTCTTCACCACTACCGTGGTCTTCGCGCTGCGCTTCGCGGTGGTAGGCCCGAGCACCGGATCTTGCGAGGCGATTTCCTCGGTGGACTCGGTGATGACCATCCGGATCTCGTCGCTCTTGTTGATGTGCGGCTTGACGTTGAGCTTGAGCTCTACGTTCTGCCGTTGAATGGGGGCGACAAACGCGCCGAATCCTTGAGTGAGCAGCGGCGTGACGCCTGGAGTCGTCGGCGTCGTCGTGCCGGTCCCGCCCGTCACGGGGTTGAACGGAGAGATGCCGGCCTGGAACGGAACGTTTTGGCCAACGGTGATCTCTGCTTCCTCGTTGTCGATCGCCAGGATGTGCGGGGTGGAGAGGACGTTGACGTCGGAGCTTTGTTGCAGCGCGTGCAGGATGATGCCGAACTGCGGGATCTGCAGGCCCAGGCTCGCCAGCTCGGGGATGTTCTGCCCCTGAAGTCCCGCCAAAAAACCGCTGAACTGGGACAGGTTCGCGAGCGAAGTGTACGGAGTGCTTTGCTTCAACTTGGTGCCGAACAAAATCGGCACCGGGCCCGAATCGGTTTTCAGGACGTAACCGGCGGAGAAGTTGATGCCGAACTCGGAGGTTCGATCCAGGTCGACCTCCATAATCACCGTTTCAATGAAGACCTGTCGTTTCGGGAGGTCCAACTCCTCGATGATCTTTCTAAGGCTTCGGTAATCATTTTGGCTGGCGACGATGACCAGCGCATTCGAGGACTTGTCGGCCGAAATCTTCACCTCGCCTGCAAAAAGCTCGGCCGCGGTGACTGGTCCCGAAGTGGTTGCTGGCCGCGGTTGGCCGGCGATCGGCGGCGGTTGGCCTGGCACCGTTTGGCCCGGCTGCGTGCGCGGCCGGTTCTGAGTGCCCTGCGCCAGCGATTGGAGAGTGCTGGCGATGTCTTCGGCGGACGTGTTCTGCAGGAAATAGACGTTGATCCTTCCCTCGCCTGCAATTGGGACGTCGATCGCTGCGATCAAAGAGAGGATCCGTTCGAACGCAGCTGGGCTGGCGACGATGATCAACTTGTTCGTGCGCTCGTCCGGAATCATCTGTGTCAGCGTTGCCGGTCCTGCGCTGCTGGACTCTACGGTCGGCTGTGCTGGCTGTGCCGGTTGCCCCGGCGCGCCAGTCGGTGGCGGTGTGGGGGGCGGCGTTGTGATTGCCCCGGGTGCCGGCCGCTGCCCGGGCTTGGCGCCGCCCTTGGCTTCGAAGAGCTTGGTGATCTTGTCGGCCACGTCCGAAGCCGCCGCGTAGTTCAGGCGAATGACGCGCAACTCGGAGGACGATGAGGGCGCGTCCAGTTGCTTAATGATTCGCTGCAGCCGATGCAGGTTCGAACCCTCATCCGTAATGATCAGCGTGTCGGGCTCGAACGTGATGATGTCGCCGCCCGGCTGCGAAACGAGGCTCTGAAGCACCGCCTTGAGCCTGTCCACTTCGACGTAGCGCACCTTGAAGAAGCGCGTCACCATCTGCTCGTTGGTGGTGAAGCCTTCGTCCGGCTCGACCAGCGTCGGGATGGGCGACTGCTTGCTTTTGTTCTTGTCGACGATCTTCAGGAAGCGTCCGTAGGGGTAGACGGTCAGATTGTTGGTGTCGAGGGCGGCGAGGAACGCGGCATAGAACTGGTCCGCGTCGACCTCGCCCTTGCCGTTCTCGGGGCCGATGATCGAAATCTTGCCCCGGAGCGTGTCCGGCAAGATGAACGTCCTGCAAGTGGCGTCCGCCACCGTTTGCACCAGTTTTTCGATATCGACCTTGTCGAAGTAGATGCTGTACTTGGCATTGCGCCGAAGCTCTTCGCAGCTGGCGATTCTTCGCTCGCTCCCGTTCTGCTGTGGAGAGGGCTGGCCTGGCTTGCCGGCGGTCCCGCGGTTGGGTCCAGTCTGCGGGCCGATCTGCCGTTCGCCTGAACTGGGCGGTGCAGTTTGGCCTGGGCGCGTCACGCCGGGCGAGGGGCTCGGCTGAGTCGTACTGGGCTGGACGCGCGATCCCGGCGGCTGCGGGGGTGGCACGCCCGGTCTGTTGAAGGGAGCTCCGGGCCTGGTCTGCCCCGGGACCACCGGTCCGGTCGAGGGGGGGAGCGTCGGCGGCCTCGAAGGCGCAACACCTGGCGGTGGACTCGACGGAGGTGGACTCGACGGCGTCGGATCGCCTTCCGTCGGCAACACTGGCGCCGACGGCTGACCACCATCCGGTATCGGCGCGGTGCCGGAAACGGCTGCGGCTGCGGCGTGCTCGCGTCCCACGCCGACGACGACGATCGCTGCGAGCAAGGAGAACAACCGGGGGAGGGGTGAGCTCATGATCTCGGTGGAGCCATCAGCGAACGTTGTAGGTCTTTCGTAGAGACGTGCCGTTCCGCTCGATGTCGATGTCGATCCGGCTCGCGTCCCTGAGCTTGGAGTAAATCTCCAGCGCCTTCTCCGGACTGTTGATGTCGTTCCCGTTGATCCGCTTGATGACATCGCCGTTCTGGATGCCGATCTTGCTGTAGAGCGAGTCGGGGCGGATGGAGAACAGCTTGAATCCTTCCGCCTTGCCGTCCTTGAATGCGGGAACGATTCGCGCCTGCATCGCCACTTCGTTCAGGTTCGACAGCGTCTTCTCGATCTCGCCGCGAGGCACTTCGTACTCGGAATCGGAAAGGGCCTTGATCCCCGTCCCCAGCCCGCTGTTTGGCTCGGGACTGGTGCCGAACCGCTTCGGCTCCGGAGGGGTGTACGCCGCGACGGCACCCTCGAGCTCGTTGCTGATGTACTCGCGCCGATTGTTGTTGAGCACGATCACGCGATCGCGCTGAATCTCCAGGATTTCGGCGCCGAGGATCTTGTCGCCAACGGCATAGGTCTGTGCTCGCTGGCTCCCCAGGTCGAGGATCTCGGCGATCGACCACTTTGCAATCACTGAGGCAAGCGTCCCGAGGAGCTTCACCCGCAGCCCGCTCTTGGTAGGCGGGGCGTTGGGATCCAGCGAAGGCTGATCCGGCTCCTGAACGTCCGGTTCTTTGGGAAGGGGCAGCCCGGTGAGCTTGGCGATCTTCTCCAGATCGAGGCGGGCAATGGGATCCGCGGACGCCCGTCGCACCGCCGACCTCGCGCCGTCCTCCTTCGGCAGGGGCAGGATCACCGACTCGAAGAAAAGATTAACGGTCTTCGCGGCGATCAGCGCGACGAGAAAAATGAAGACAAGATGCGCAGTCCAAAAGTACTTCCGAAAGAAAGTTTCCATGGCGGCAGTCCAGCGAGCTTGACCTGGTTGGGCGATGAGCAAGCCAAGTGCCACGCCGCCCAGCATCGAGATGGAGCCGCGCATCTGTAAACACTTGGTTTCAGGCGCTTCATCCCCTGGTATCCGGCGAGAGTCCAGGCGTCCGCTGGGGCGTTCGACAATTTGTCAGCGGGTTTAAACACGCGCTGACGAGCTGTCAAAGGGTTGCAGCTACTCGCTCCCCTCGGGAGGGTCGGCCTCGCCGGCGTCTGGAGGGACTCGCTCCAGCTTGCGGTAGATGGTGCGGGCGGCGATGCCCAGAAGCTGAGCCGCCAGGGTTTTGTCGCCCTTGGTGTGGCGAAGGGTCTCGTGGATCACGCGCCGTTCGATTTCGTCCATTGGAGTCCCGATCGGCAGCACGAGCTGGCTTGCGGATCCAATTGGCCCCTGGCGAACGGTGTCCGGCAGATCGATTCCCTCGATGATCTCGCCGCGCGTCAGCACCACCGCTCGCTCCACGGCGTGCTCCAGCTCGCGCACGTTTCCGGGCCAAGCGTAGTTCTCCAGTATCTGCAGCGCCTCGCGCGAGAATGCCCTCACCGGTTTGCCGTTCTTGGCGGCGTAGCGTCGGAGGAAGTGGTCAGCGAGCAGCGGAATATCCTCGCGGCGGGAAGCCAGAGAGGGAATCCGTACCTCAACGACGTTCAACCGGTAGAAGAGATCTTCCCGAAACCGAGCTTCGGCGACCTCGCGCTTCAAGTCCTTGTTCGTGGCCGCGACGAGGCGAACGTCCACCGGCAGCGTCTGGGTTCCGCCCAGCCGCTCGATTTCACCTTCCTGGAGGACTCGGAGGAGCTTGACTTGGGCGGAGGGAGAAATTTCACCCACCTCGTCCAAAAAGAGCGTGCCGCCGCGCGCGCGCTCGAAGCGGCCCTCTCGCCGCGCCACCGCGCCGGTGAACGCCCCTTTCTCCACACCGAACAGCTCGGCTTCCAGAATCGTCTCCGGCAGAGCCGCGCAATTGACCGCCACAAAGGGTCCTTTGGCCCGAGGCGAGAACTCGTGGACCGCACGAGCGGCCAACTCTTTCCCGGTGCCGGATTCGCCGACCAGAAGAAGCGTTGCCGACGAGGGCGCCGCTTGCCGCAGCGTGTCCATCAGCGCGCGGAAGGCGGGAGATTGTCCCACCAGCGTGCGCCCGCCGGGAGCGCCCAGGTCCGCAAGTCGGGCTTTGAGATCGAGGTTCTCGGCTACCAGCGCTTGCTTTTCCAAAGCCTTGTTCACTGCCTTGACCAAGGAGTGGCGCTTCAACGGTTTGGTGATGAAGTCGTACGCGCCTTCCTTCATCGAGGCGACGGCGGTCTCGACGGTCCCGTATGCGGTCATCAGAACCACTTCCACGTCCGGGCGCATGGCGCGCGCCGCCCTGAGCAGCTCCTGACCGTCCATTCCGGGCATCATCAGATCGCTGACCATCACGGTCACCTCCGGTCGGCGCAGCAGCTCGAGGGCGTCTTTGCCGTTGGTGGCGGTGAGCGCATCCAGCCCTTCTCGCTGAAAGATTCGCGAGACGGATTCGAGATTGGCCAGATCGTCGTCGACGACCAGAACCGTGGCTGCGCTCATCGCTGATTCCCAGAGTGCATTCAGTCTTCTGCCTCAGGCGGCGGGCCGCCCATCTTGGCCAGATCTTCCCGCTTCACGCTGTCGATTTTGAACTTGTGCGCCATCTCGATCATCTTGGGGATGGTCGGATCAAACTCGGCGGTCCCACTGGTCTTGAAACGAAGGAAATTGATGCGCGCGACCACGAAGGTCTTCAAGTAGGGGCTCGTCAACCCCTTCGCCTTAAGCCCGTCCACGACGGCGACGACGGCGTCGTCCAGCTCCATCAGTTTTGCCGCGCGCGCCTCGCGCACTTTGAGCGCTTCGTCGAGCGGCTCGTCGAGGAAAGCATCGATTCGTTTCACGATTGGGTGATAGGCGCCGCCGGAGTAGCGCGGGCGTTTCTCGTAGACGGCCCCGAGGGTGATAAAGGCGGGCTCTTCGAATAGGGCCGCGTAGTCGGTCTCCTTTTCCCCTTTCGCCCCCACCAGCCCGCGGTACATCCGAATCACTTCCAGCGAGCGCTCCTTGAGGTTGTGGGCCTTTTCGGTGTTGAGGGCGAGGATCTGGTAGGCCACATTCTCCTCGGGGAGGACCAAAGCCAGCACGGCTCTGGCGCCCAGCAGGCGCGACGCGCCGAGGCGATGGCTGCCGTTCGGGGTCCAGTACTTGCCGTCGTGCCGCACGGCGATCACCGGATCCAGGTAGCGATCGACGCGCTCCATGGCGTTGGCCAAGCGTTTGACGTGGGGCTCGGAAAGGTCGCGCTGGTAAGGCGTCGGCTCGACCTTGTCGACCGGCAAGCTGGCGAGGACCACGGTGTGGCCCCCGAGGGGCTCGCGGTAGATGGCCAAGGCCGAGCCGCCGTCCGAGCGAACCGCGTCTGCCAGCGCTTGTCCGTCGGCCGGCACCTGTGCGCCCACATCGCTCGCGGACAAGCCCCGCGAAGAAGGCTCGACCTTCTTGCGCCGCTTTCGCGTTGGTTTCTTTGCTTTGGATTGTGTCGCCGTTGCCGTGCGCGCCATCGTTCATTCACCCGCGATCGTGAGTTCTCGGAATCTAATCGTTGGAGCGCCGATCGCCCCTCGAAACTGCAAGTCGCTTCCCACTGCGTCGATGTCCTCAAGCATCTGGAGCATGCCGCCCGCGACGGTGACCTCCTGCACAGGCTGGGCAAGGGCGCCGTTTTCGATCCAGAGTCCGTTGGCGCCGCGCGAGTACTCGCCGGTGACGATGTTCGCTCCCACCCCGAGCATGGCGGTGACGTAGAAACCGTTCTTCACCTCTCGAATGATCTCCTCGGGCGGGCGGGTGCCTGCCTCCAGGTGCAGATTGTTCGTTCCAATCACCGGCAAACTGCTGTAGCCCCTCGCGGCATTGCCCGTCGTGCGAGCCTTGGCCTTACGCGCCGTGAAGCAATCGTAGAGGAAGCTGTTGAGCACTCCCTTGTCGACGATCGCGGTCCGTCGGGTGGGTACGCCCTCGCCATCGAACGGCGCGGTGGCGAAGCCGCGGGGGCGAACGCCATCATCGACGATACTGAAGATCTCCGGTCCAATCTTTTTTCCGAGCGTCCCAGCGAAAAAGGACGACTTCTTGTAGACGGCATCTCCATTGGCGGCCGATGCAATCGTAGCCGCGAATGACGCCGCCATGGTCGGATCCAGGATGACGGGCACCCGCTGGCTCTTGACCTTTCTTGCGCCCAGCATCCGCACCGCGCGGGCGGCTGCCTTGCGACCGATCGCCTCGGCGGACGCGAGCTCGTCGAAGAATCGTTTTTCGTCGCTCCAGTCCCCGGTCTGCAGCTGGCTGCCGTCCGAGGCCACCGGCGCCGCGTACATGAAGACGTGCGTTCCGGAATAGCCGCCTGCGAATCCCTCGCTGGTGGCGATGATTACTTCCGACACCTGCTCCCCGGCGCCCACGGCCTCGAATGCGGCGATGCGAGGATCCGCCGCCTTGGCCACCCGCTCCATCTCGAGCGCGGCTTTGATTTTCCAGTCCGCCGGGAGCGATGCGACCTTCGGATCATAGAGGTCGCCGACCTCGCTCGGCGCGCCCAAATCGTCCCGAGTCGGAAGGCCATTGAGACGATTGGCCGCTGCAGAGGCGGCGAGATCGACGGCGCGATCGACAAATTGGTTCAGCGTGGCGGGATCGAAGTCCGAGGTAAAAGCGAAGCCGAGCCGATGATTCGAAACGACGCGAAGGCCGAGGCCCTTCGAAGTGGCCTCGGTGAGATCCTGGATCTGTCCGTCGCGCACCCGGCAGCTGCTCTGACGGCCGACTTCCAGATAGGCCTCGGCCTGCTGAGCTCCGCGCTTGCAGGCGCGTTGAACCGCATTTCTCGCCAACTGTTCGTATTTCGAGCGCACCGGCATTCGCGATTACACCCTGGTCCCGCCGACGGTCATGTTGTCGATCCGCAAAGTCGGTAAGCCCACTCCAACCGGAACCATTTGCCCGTCCTTGCCGCAGGTCCCCAGCCCCGGATCCGGCATCGGGTCGGACCCGACCATGGAGACATTCTTGAGCGCCTCTGGGCCCACGCCAATGAGGGTGGCTCCTTTGACTGGCCGTCCAATTCTACCGTCCTGAATCTCGTACGCTTCGCTTACCTCGAAGACGAAGTTGCCGTTGCTGATGTCCACCTGTCCGCCTCCGAATTGGGCGCAATACAAGCCGCGCTTGACCGAGCGGATGATGTCGCCTGCGTCGTCGTCTCCTGGCGCCAGATAGGTGTTCGTCATCCGCGGCATTGGCATGTGGCGGAAGGATTCCCTGCGGCCGCTGCCGGTCGGTCGCTCGCCCATCAACTTCGCGTTGAGCGAATCGTACATGAAGCCGGTGAGCACGCCGCGCTCGATCAAAACCTTCCGTTCGCCGGGATTGCCTTCGTCATCGATGTTCAGAGAACCGCGCGAATTGGCCACCGTGCCGTCGTCGATCACGGTGATCTTGTCGGAGGCCACCTTTTGGCCGAGCTTTCCGGCGAACAGCGACGTCTTCTTTCGGATGAAGTCGGCCTCCAGACCGTGCCCGACCGCCTCGTGAAGAAGAATTCCACTCCAACCGGGCGCGAGGACCACTGTCTGCGCGCCGGCGTGCGCGTCCACCGCCCCCAAGGTGGCAATTGCTTGCCTCGCGGCTTCGCGCGCCACGAGCTCCGGCGTGAAGGTGTCGAAGTGCGAGAAGCTCACTCGGCCGCCGCCGCCGTAGAAGCCCGAGCGGCGCGCCCCATTTTTTCCCTCGGCGACGACGCGAACGCCCAGCCGGCACAAATCCTGTGTGTCTTCGGCGAATCGCCCCTGGGTGTTCGCCACCCAGATTCGCTTTGTTTGGTCGGCATAGGTCGCCATCACTTGCTTGACGCGCGGGTCGTACCGATGCGCCGCCCGATTGGCCCGAACCACCAGGTCGGCTTTCCGGGAAACTGCGACGTCCGCCAGCGGCGTGTCGACGCGATAGAACGTCGGCGTCGGCGAGCGGCTGACCTTGTAGGCCTGCGCGGCTCCGCCGATTTGAGCGATCAGGGCCGCGGTGTGAGCGGCGCGAAAGAGCGCGTCATCTTCGAGGTCATCGGAGTAGGCGTAGCCCACCTTCGCGCCCGAGATGACCCTCACCCCGACGCCCTGGGTCAGGCCGGTCTGCGCACTTTTGATCTTCTGCTCCTCCA
>DATFTC010000157.1:0-30862 GCA_035262305.1 Myxococcaceae bacterium
GTAATGCCGATTCTTCGTCTGGTACTCCACGTGCGCGGTGGCGATGGTAATCCCTCGCTCCCGCTCCTCCGGCGCCTTGTCGATTTGGTCGTACGCGGTGAACTGGGCCAGCCCCTGCTTCGCCAGCACCTTGGTGATCGCTGCCGTCAGCGTCGTCTTCCCGTGGTCCACGTGCCCAATCGTTCCCACGTTCACGTGGGGCTTCGTCCTCTCGAACTTTTCCTTGCTCATTTTGATCCTCACCGCGCCGCAGCTTGCGGCTGAACCACGCGTTTGAACTTCCGCTCCTACTTGCCTCCCTTGACTTTAGCCATGATCTCTTCCCCGACCTGCTTGGGCACCGGGGCATAATGGCTGAATTGCATCGTGTACGTCGCTCGCCCCTGAGTTCTCGAGCGCAGGTCGGTGGCGTAACCGAACATTTCCGCCAAAGGCACTTGCGCTTCGATCACCTGGACCCCGGAGCGCGGCGCCATGCCGTGCACTTTGCCCCTTCGGCTGTTGAGGTCGCCGATCACATCGCCCATGAACTCGTCCGGCGTCACCACTTCGCACTCCATGATCGGCTCGAGCAGCACCGGCTTGGCGGCGGCGGTGGCCTCCTTGAAGCCCATTGAGCCGGCGATCTTGAAGGCGATCTCGCTCGAGTCGACCTCGTGGTAGCTGCCATCGATCGCCTCGACCTTGATGTCGACCATCGGGAATCCGGCCAGCACTCCGCTCTCCGCCGCCTCGATCACGCCCTTCTCAACCGCGGGGATGTATTCCTTCGGCACCACGCCGCCGACGATCTTGCTTTCGAAAGAGAATCCCGCGCCAGGCTGATTGGGCGTGAGGCGCAGCCAGATGTGGCCGTACTGTCCCCGACCTCCGGTCTGGCGGATGTACTTGCCCTCGGCTTCCGCTTGCCGGGTGATCGTCTCGCGGTAGGCGACCTGAGGCTTTCCGACGTTCGCTTCGACTTTGAACTCGCGCACCAGCCGGTCGACGATGATTTCCAGATGCAGTTCGCCCATTCCAGCGATGATCGTCTGCCCCGTTTCCTCATCGGTTCGGACGCGGAACGAAGGGTCTTCGACCGCCAGCTTCATCAGCGAGACGCCGAGCCTTTCCTGATCCGCCTTTGACTTGGGCTCGATGGCAATGTCGATCACCGGGTTGGGGAACTCCATTCGTTCGAGCACGATTTCATTCTTTTCGTCGCACAAGGTGTCGCCGGTAGTCGCGCCCTTGAGGCCGACGCAAGCGCAGATGTCCCCGGCCAAGCACTCGGTGATCTCGTCGCGTTTGTCGGCGCGCATCTGAACGATTCGACCGACGCGCTCGCGCCGCTTTTTCACCGAGTTGTAGACGTGGCTTCCCGCCTCCAGGCGGCCGGAGTAGACGCGGATGAAGGTCAGCGTGCCCACGAAGGGGTCGGTCATGATCTTGAACGCCAAAGCGGAAAACGGCGCTGAGTCGCTCGTCTCCCGCACCACTTCCTCGCCCTTCGCGTTCGTCCCCTTCACCGGCGGCACGTCGAGCGGCGAAGGAAGGTAGTCCACCACTGCATCGAGCAGCGGTTGCACGCCCTTGTGCTTGAACGCCGAGCCGCAGAGAACCGGAAACAGCTTCATCGCCACGCACCCTTTTCGGATCGCAGCCCTGAGCTCGTTGTTGGTGATCTGCTGGCCCTCGAGGTACTTGTGCATCACCGCGTCGTCCTGCTCGGCCGCCGCCTCGAGCAACTTGGCGCGATACTCCTCTGCCTTGGCTCGGTACTCGGGCGGAATCTCGACCCGCTCGTACGTCGAGCCCAGCTCCGCGTCGTGAAAGTCGAGCGCCTTCATTTCGATCAGGTCGATCACGCCGCGATGCTTCTCCTCGATGCCGAGCGGCAGCTGAAGAACGCAGGCATTGGCCTTCAGCTTTTCCCGGATCGATTCGACGGACATCTCGAAGTCCGCGCCCAATCGGTCCATCTTGTTGATGAAGCAGATCCGTGGAACCTTGTATTTGTCCGCCTGGCGCCAGACGGTTTCCGACTGAGGCTCCACCCCGTTCACGCCATCGAAGAGGGCCACTGCACCGTCGAGAACTCGCAGCGACCGCTCGACCTCGATCGTGAAGTCCACGTGTCCCGGCGTATCGATGATGTTGATGCGGTATTCCTCGTCGTTGCGTTCCCAGAACGCGGTGATCGCGGCGGAGGTAATGGTAATTCCGCGCTCCCGCTCCTGGACCATCCAGTCGGTGGTGGTGGTGCCCTCGTGCACCTCGCCCATCTTGTGGATCGCCCCGGTGTAGTAGAGGATCCGCTCGGTGGTCGTGGTCTTTCCGGCGTCGATATGCGCCATGATCCCGATGTTCCGGTACTTTTCGAGGGGATACTCACGAGCCATCTAACGAAAATCCTCCGATTCGCGCCTCTTTGCTAGGGCGAGCCCACCACGGCGAGCGAATTTGTCAAAGAACGCGCTGGGGTTGCTCTTCCTAAGTTACCAACGGTAATGGGCGAACGCCTTGTTTGCTTCCGCCATTTTGTGCGTGTCCTCGCGCTTCTTGACGGCGTTGCCGCGGTTGTTGGCCGCATCCATGATCTCGGCGGCCAGCTTTTCGCGCATCGTCTTCTCGCCTCGTGCCTTGGAGTAGTTGATCAGCCACCTCATCGCGAGCGCAACCCTTCTGTCCTGCCGAACTTCTACCGGAACCTGGTACGTCGCGCCGCCGACCCGTCGAGACTTCACTTCGAGCACCGGCTTGACGTTGTCCAGCGCCTTCTTGAACGTCTTGAGCGGATCTTCCTTCGTCCTCTCCTCCACGAGCGTGAAAGCGCCATAGCAGATGCCCTCGGCGATGGACTTCTTGCCCTTGCGCATCAGATCGTTGACGAACTTCGAGACGAGCCGGTCTTGATACTTGGGATCCGGCAGGATTTTTCTCTTGGCAACGACGCGGCGGCGGGGCATGGCGGTTCTCGGGTTAAGTAGGTTGAAAGTCGAAAGGGCGAAGCGGACTGTAACTCAACTGGGGCGCTTGGCGCCGTATTTGGATCGCCCTTGTTTCCGCCCCTGAACTCCCACTGAATCCAACGTTCCGCGGATGATGTGGTAGCGAACGCCCGGGAGGTCTTTCACGCGGCCGCCGCGAATCATCACGACCGAGTGCTCCTGAAGGTTGTGCCCCACTCCCGGAATGTACGAGGTCACCTCGATGCCGTTGGTCAATCGCACCCGCGCGACCTTGCGCAGCGCCGAGTTCGGCTTCTTCGGCGTCGTCGTGTAGACGCGAGTGCAGACGCCCCGCTTCTGCGGGCACTCGCGAAGTGCCGGGCTCTTTCCCTTGACCTTTAACTTCTCGCGACCCTTTCGGATCAGCTGACTAATCGTCGGCATCGATTGCGAAATCCTTGCCTGTGACGGCGCCGCGCTTTTCAGCGCGACCCGCGGTCCTTGTTCATTATCGGATAAGGGCGCGTGATTACAGGGTTCGACCTAAAGTGTCAACACCGCACGCAAGCAACGATGTCGCCGGCCGCACCCGCGCCTACAGGTCGAGCACCATCACGATCGCGTCCTCGCCCTCTTCGACGTAGTAGTTCGGACGAATTCCGACCGCTCGGAAGCCGAACGAGCGATAGAGGTTGATCGCGGGCTCGTTGCTGCGCCTGACCTCGAGGGTCGCGACGGTGCAGCGATGGTCTCGCGCTTCCTCAAGCGTCGCGTTCAAAACCGCGCGCGCCACGCCGCGGTGCCGGTGCTCTGGAGCGGTGGCTACGTTCAGAATGTGAAGCTCGTCCTGTACCAGCCAGAAAATCGAAAACCCGAGGAGCTGCGTCTTGCCTTCAGGCGTGGGCTCCTCGGCCACGAAGATCGTCGACCACTCGTGCGTCAGCTCTCGCCTGACGAGCTCGGTCGACCACGGATTTCGAAATGCCACCCGTTCGATCGCCATCATCGCGGACAGGTCGTCCGGTCGCATCCGCCGGATGAGGAACTGGGGCTCCGCCTCGGGCAACGGAAGTCTCACTGGCCCTCCGAAGCACCCGTCTGCCTGGCGAACGGGGCGATCATCCGCACGTCCACTCCCTTTCGGATCTGCCGCAGCTCCTCGCTGGCCAGCGACGCATAGCGATCTCTGACCAGCTTTTCCCTGATCTTGCCCCGCACCTCGTCAAACGTTCCGCTCAGCTCCGAGCGATGATCGTCGTAGAATCTCCTCACTTCGGCGTCGCTCACGCGGGCCCTCAGGCTAATCTTGCTGTCCAAAATCTTCTCGGCGCGAAGGCGGCGCGCCAACACCGTCGCCAGTTGCTGTTGGTCCGCCTCATGCTTCGCGAGGAAGCTCGCCAGCTCGGAATCGCTTCGGAATTTGGATTTGAACTGGCGCATGGCGGACTCGACTTCCCCCTGCTCCAGATTGAATGCTTGCAACTTGTCCGCCGCCTCGGTCTCCAGCCGCTCTCCGATCGCCAGCTCGAGTGCGCCTCTCAACGCTTGGTCATTCAGGGGCGCGTTCGCCGCTTCCACCCCGCCGCGCTCGATGAGCGCAACTCGCGCTTCGAATTCGAGCTCGCTCAATGTGATGACGTGCCCAGCCACGAGCGCCACGACCCGGTCGATCACCTCGCCCTGGGCGGGCTGCTGCGGGTTCGGCGCCGCACCCGCCGACAACAAAGAAAGAATCGCCCAGGCTAGGCGGGGCGCCGGCACCGGCCGCACGGAATCCTCCTGCACGCGTTCCGAAAAATCTTATACATCGTAGGCAGCGCGGGAGAGTGCAACTGGCGCTCAGACGAGGGCTGGTTAGGTTCTTGCACGCACCCGGCGCGCGATTGGCGTCCCATGGCTGAAGACTACTATCAAATTCTAGGCGTCTCGAAGAGCGCGGGGGACGCGGAAATCAAGAAGGCCTATCGCAAGCTCGCTCGCAAATACCATCCCGACGTCAACCCCGGAAACAAGTCCGCTGAGGAAAAGTTCAAGCAGCTCTCCGGCGCCTTCGAGGTGCTTTCAAATCCCCAGAAGAGAAAACTCTACGACGAGTTCGGCGAGGATGCGGCGAAGATCGGGTACGACGAGAAGAAGGCCGAGACGCTCAGGGCCTATCGCCAGGCCGCGCAGCCCGGGGGTGGCGGTCGCGTCCACTTCGGCGGAGAAGGACCCGGCGGTGTAGATCTGGGCGACCTGTTTGGCGACCTCTTCGGCCGCGAGCAGCAGGGCGGCGATTTCTTCTCCGAGGGAATGGAGCAGCCCACCGGTCCAAGGCGCGGCGAGGATCTCCACACGCGCGTTCAGCTCACGCTCAATGAGGCGGTGAATGGGACCGAGCGCGCCTTGTCGATCACCAAACCCGGGGTTTGCCCGACCTGCAACGGAAAGGGCCAACACGGACCCGTTGGCAAGTGCCCAACCTGCGGCGGCACCGGCCGAGCGCGCAGAAGCATGGGCGGCGTGTCCTTTTCCGGGGCGTGCCCAACCTGCAACGGCACCGGCCGCGCGGCGAAAATCTGCGAGACGTGCGGCGGTGAAGGAAGAGTCGAAACAACGCAGCGCTTGACAGTGACCATTCCGCCCGGGGTGCAGACCGGTTCGCAGGTTCGCCTCGCCGGTCAAGGCGCCGCCGGCGTGCACGGCGGTCCGCCCGGAGATCTCTTCATCGAAACCGAAGTGCTGCCCCATCCGATCTTCAAGCGCGAAGGCGACAACCTGCTGCTCGATCTGCCGATCACCGTACCGGAAGCGATCTCCGGCGGGGAGGTGCGCGTTCCGACCTTTGCTGGAGATGTGACGGTGAAAGTGCCTCCCAACTCGCAGTCCGGCCGCAAGCTTCGCGTCAAGGGCCGCGGGGTCCCCGCGCTGAAGGGAAACGGCAAAGGCGACCTCTACTTGACGCTCAAGGTGATGGTGCCGGACAGCCCGGACCGCGAGGCGAAGGAAGCCGCCGAACGGATGAAGAAATCCTACGTTCGAGATGTTCGGGCCGACTTGCGCTTGTAATCCGGCGGCGCGGGTCTGGTAGAAAGTCCCTGAGGAGGTTTCGTGGGAATCCTCGACATTTTTGGCGGCTCTGGCCCCGACAAGGCCCGCAAGCTCAAGGGCAAAGTGACGCAGAAGTACGGCGACCCCACCTCGCGCCAAAAGGCGATCTCGCAACTCGGGGAGATGCAAATTCCCGAGGCAATCAGCTCCCTGCTCGCCCGGTTCACGGTCACCGTCGAACCGCTCACCACCGACGCTGACGAAAAGGAGCACGTCTTCCAGTTGATCACCTCTCGCGGGCGCAGCGCGGTGGACTCGGTGCGAGAGTTTCTGCGCTCCACGGATACGTCGAGCTCATGGGCCGTTCGATTGCTCTCTGCGCTGTTAACAGAACCCGAGTTGATTGGAATCTGCGTGGAGTTTCTTCATCAGCTGGGGTCTACGTACACCCGCAATCCCGAGAAGAAGATCGTCCTCATCCAGTTCCTCACCGGGAAGGACGATCCGCGCATCGCCCCCGCGCTGGTGCCGTTCCTCGAGGACATGTCGGACGACGTAAAGATTTCGGCGATCAAAGGGCTGGCCCCCCTCAAGTACGAGCCATCGCGCGAGCCGCTGCTTCACTTGCTGACCGCCGAGGACACCGCGCGGCGAGTGCAAACTGCAGCGATCGCCGCGCTTCACGAGAGCGGGTTCGGGGTGCAGGGCTACCGTGAGAAGGTAGAGGCGCTGCTGAGCGAGCCCTATTTCGTAGACAAGTCCGGGCTGGTGAAAAAGCGGGGGTAGAATTCGCCCGGCTTGTCTGGCAGCAGACAAGCGGGCATACCGCTGCCGTACCAACCGCTGACTCCTCTTGGAAGTCTGGACGAGAATGAGATCATGTCGAACCGCATGCGCCGGCGCAGCGATCGAGGATCCGTAGCGAAGGTGTTGCACCTTGGTCCGCGAGATTCGACCTCGGTGAGGACGAGCCGCGCTCCGGCCTCGAAAGAGAATGCTGTCACCGAGCGGGCGATCGCGGCGATGGCGGCCTGTATCACCGAGTCCGCGGTGAAAGCTCAGGCCCAGCGCTCACAGCTGGGCATCATTCAGCAACTGTTGCGCGCACGCGCCTGCTATGTGGTCGAATACGTAGCAGGGCGAAATGAGCTCCAAGTTGCTGCAGCTCGCGGGCGCAACAACAAGTTGATTGCCGCAGCGAAACCCGGCAGCGGGGTAGCCGGGCGCGCTTTTTCCGAGAAGAAAGTGACTCGCGAAGGTGCATTGGTCGCCGCGCCCCTGTTGAGCTCTCACGGCGTCACCGGGTGTTTGGTTCTGGTATCCGCGGGGCGGGCTTTCAGCGACGAGCTGCTCGCTGCCCTGGCGGCGCAGATCTCCGCGGCATCGGAGGTTGCTCGCCTGCGGGATGAGGCAATGCGCCGCAACAAGGACCTGCAGACCGCGGTTTCGGGATTGAAAAGCCTGGAAAAGAACCGCGACTCCTTGCTCGCCAATGCCTCGCACGACCTCAAAAACCCGCTCACTACGATCAAGGTGTATTTAAACCTCCTCGAAAAGGGCAAGCTCGGCCCGCTGACTGATCGCCAGCTCAAAGCGCTTCAGGTCTGCGACCGAAACAGCAATCGCCTGCTTCGCATGATCAATGACTTGCTGCTGATTTCCAAATTGCAGCACGGTCGGATGCAGTTGCACGAGCGGCCGTTCGGACTCAAGGACCTGGCGGCGGAGGTTGCCCAGTCATTTTCCGCCGCCGCGGAACAAGCGAGCGCGCGACTCATGATCGCTGACTCGCCGGACGCTTATGTCCGCGGCGATCGGGATCGAATCCGCGAGGCGATTTCCAACTTGGTAGAGAATGCAATCCAGCACAGCCCCACCGGCAGCACCGTGGAGCTCAAGGTGTCGTCCAATCCGGCGGGTTTGGCGATGCTCAGCGTGAGCGATCATGGGCCGGGGATTGGCGAATCCAACCTGGAGCACATCTTCGACCCGTTCTATCGAGCTCGGCCGGTCGCCGGTAACCGCTCGCGAAGCCGCGGCTTAGGCTTGCCGATCGCCGCTCGCATAGTCCAGGCGCATGGCGGGCGGCTGGAAGTCGTCAGCAAGCCTGGCGAGGGCGCCACTTTCCAGATTCACCTGCCCCTCTTCGCGGCGGCGGTGACCCCAGCCGAGCCTGCGCATGCGCCGGGCGATGGCGCAGTCCTGATCGTCGAAGATGATGCCGACTGCCGCGAGGTGCTTCACCAGGTGCTCGAGGACGCGGGCTATCCGGTGGTTTCGACGGAGAGCATGGCCGGTGCAATGTCCGCGCTGCACAGAATTCGGCCCGCGATGGTACTGCTCGATTTGATGCTCAGGGATGGAAACGGGCGAGCGGTTCTGCACTTCATTCGCCAGACGCCTGCCTTGTCGGATGTCGCGGTCTTCATCATTTCCGGTGCGAGCGATGTCGGCAGCCTGCTCGGTGGAAAGGGCAAAGATCGGATCGACGGACTCTTTGAGAAGCCGCTGCGCTTACCGACCCTGTTGAGCACCGTGGCTTCGGTGGTCCACCCCGCGGGACCGGCCCGTCAAACAGAAGCCGATCGCTAGCTGAAAGGCCGACAAACCTTTGCCGCCGCAATCGGCGCCGCCTGGTTATTATCTGCGCCCCAAATGAGCAGCTTCGTCTACGAGCGCTATCGACTTGCATTCGCCGATGCGCTGGCTCGAGCTCTGAATGCTCAGCCGGAAGAGGTGGACCGCGCAATCAAGCTCGCCGAGCCGGCCCACGGCGACCTTGCCTTCGCCGCTTTTTCCTTCGCCAAGGCTCAGCGAAAAGCGCCGGCCGCGATCGCCTCCTCGACCGCCCAACAGCTCTCGGTCCCGGGAATGGCCATCGCAGCTGCCGGTCCCTACGTCAATGCGCGATTCGCCGCGATGCCCTTCACCGCTGAGGTCATTGAGCAAGTACGCGCCAGCGGGCGCAGCTACGGTTCGAGCCAATCGGGGCGCGGAAAGACGGTGGTGATCGACTACTCATCCCCGAACATCGCCAAGCCGATCGCCTTCCACCACATCCGCTCCACGGTGATTGGTCATTCACTGGCCCGCCTCTACCGAAGCCAGGGATACCGCGTCGAGGGCATCAATTACCTCGGCGACTGGGGAAAGCAGTTCGGCCTCGTCGCCGCCGGCTTCCAGGAATACGGCGATCCGTCTCGAAAGCAGGAAATGGCGCACGTCGTTGAAGTGTATGTGAAGGCCAACGCCCGCGCCGAGGCAGACCCGGCTTTCGATGCACGGGCCCGCGAGTTCTTTCGGAAAATGGAAGAAGGCGATCCAAGCGCGATCGCCATTTGGCGCGAGCTGCGCGAAACCTCGCTGGAGGACTTCCGCCGCCTCTATCGGAGACTGGACATCGACTTCGAGCACTACGAGGGGGAGAGCTTCTACCAGGGGCGGATGGAGGCCGTGATCGAGAAGATTGCGAAAACGCTCGGGGTCAAGGAGTCGCAAGGGGCGCTGGTGGTGGACATGCCCTATGCGGAGGGAGAGCCCCCGGTCCTGTTGCGAAAGAGCGATGGTTCGACGCTGTACGCGACGCGCGATCTGGCCGCCGCGATCGACCGCTACGAGCGCTTTCACTTCGATCGGGCGCTCTACGTCGTCGGCTCGGACCAGGCCCTGTACTTCCGCCAACTCTTTGCCGTGTTAGAGCGGATGGGAATGCCGTGGGCGAAATCGTGCACTCACGTCGGCTTCGGCCGAGTTCAAGGGATGAGCACGCGGCGAGGCCAGGTCGTCTTGTTGCAGGACGTGCTGGACGAAGCCAAGGCCCGCGCCCTGGAAAAAGTCAGCGAGAACCAGAAAGCGGGGCGCATCCACACTGACGATCCTGAGCGGCTCGCGGAGCAAGTCGGCCTCGGGGCGATCGTCTTCGGCGACCTGAAGAATCGGCGCGCAACCGACTACACCTTCGATTGGGATGAAGTGCTCAACTTCGAAGGCCACACTGGACCCTATTTGCAGTACGCGCACGCGCGCGCATGCAGCATCCTGCGCAAGGCCGGCGGGGAGCCATCCTCGGTCGATGCCTCGCAACTGAGCGAACCGGAGGAGCAAAGCCTGATTCGCTCGGTGGCGCGCTTTCCACTCGCGGTCCAGGAAGCGGTGGCGGGCAATGAGCCATCCACGGTGGCCCGCCACCTGCTTGAGCTCGCTTCGGAGTTCAGCAAATGGTACACGCTCGGCAATCAGCAGAGGGAAAAACGGGTGCTGGTCGACGATCCCTCGCTTCGCAGCGCGCGCTTGGGGCTCACCGACTCCGCGCGATTGACGCTTGCCTCGGGTCTTTCACTGCTCGGCATCCCGGCGCCGGAGAATATGTGACCGCTTGGCTCGGCCAAGACGCAAGGGCCTGGGCCTGCAACGGAAAGCGCCGGGTGCGGACGGGGATGACGTTCGGAGCCGGCCGACCGCCCTTCCCGATGTCCAGCACCCTCGCTTGAACTCCGCGGCTGGACAGAAACCGGTGCAGTTGCTCGACGTGGATGGCGATAACCCCCGAAGGGGGTGGGTAGTCGCCAACCAACCGGACCTTCATCTGGCGGTCTCTCATCGCTCGCTGTCGCCCGGTTGTCTGCTCCGTCGTTCTCGTCGCTCGCAAAGTAGGAATCCGCCCGCACCCGCGGAAGCCGAGGGACCGGCTCTGTCCAAAACCAGACCGTGAAAAAGATCGCCGGCTGGGATTCAATAGGTGCTCAAGGTGCATCCGTGGAAGGCGCGCTGGCTCGAGATCCCAAGTCGCATTCGCTGATCGCCGTCCGCGACGAGATTGGGCCGGTAGGGCGGCGACTCGCCTCCCGCTATTTCGAAGGCGTTCGATTTGCGCCGGAGGCGGAATCGGAGCTCGCCCGGCTGAGCAAGGACGGATTCCTGGTTCACGTCATGCGAACGACCGCCTGGGTGAATTACCTTTACCTGGCTTGGGCGCTGGTTCGCCGCGGCCTGCCGCCGATCCGCGCCGTGGTGAATCTTCGTCGCTGGTTCACCCGGCCCTGGCGGCGCGCCGCTCAACGAGGAGACCTGGAAGTGCGCTTGACCTACGCCCGCCGCAAAGGAGGCTCGGCGCTGGTGTTTCTGAAGAAGTCCGCCCTCGGCACAGCGCGCGGTCGGTCGACCAAGGAAGATCCCTTTCCGGCGTTGGTCTCGTTTGCTCGCAAGTCCGATCGGCCGGTCTATCTGGTGCCCGAGCTGTTTGTCTGGGAGAAATCGCGCGAGCGGCTGAAGCCGGCGGTGCTCGACTACATCTTCGGAAGCCCCGAAGCCCCCGGCTTCTTGCACAGCATCGTCGCCTTTTTTCGCAACTATCGCCGCGCCCAATTTCGCATCGGCGAGGCGATCGACCTGCGCAAGTTCATTGCAGAGCGACCGGACACCACGGATGCCCTGATCGCGCGCAAAGTTCGAGGAGCCCTGTATCACCACCTGGCGCGCGAGACTCGGGCGGTATTTGGCCCGCCCCCCAAGTCGGCAGATCGCGTGATCGAAGAAGCGCTGCGCGATCGCACTTTGAACCGATCTCTTCAGGAATGCGCCGCTGAATCGCAGCGCCGGATGGAGTCGGTTACGGCAGAGGCGAGGCGGGCCTTGAAGTCGATTGCCGCGCGCCCGAGCGCAACCGTGGTCGGCCTGGCCGCGCCGGTCCTGCATTGGGTTTTCAATCGAATTTACGACGGCATCGACGTCGACGAGGCCGGATTGGAGCGAGCGATGAAGAGCGCCGCCCGAGCGCCGATCGTCCTCTGCCCAAGTCACAAGAGCCACGTTGACTATCTGGTGATGAGCTACGTCCTGTGGACTCGCGGCTATGCCGTTCCGCAGGTCGCCGCGGGAGCGAATCTTTCGTTCTTCCCGCTCGGTCCGTTTTTCCGGCGAGGCGGCGCCTTTTTTCTGCGGCGATCGTTCAAAGGAGACAAGATCTACACCGCTGCCTTCCGCGCGTACATCAAGCGACTGGTCCACAACGGCGTCCACCAGGAGTTCTTCCTCGAGGGCGGCCGCTCCCGGACTGGCAAGTTGCTTCCGCCGAAGCTGGGAATGCTGACATGGGAAGTGG
This sequence comes from Myxococcaceae bacterium, assembly GCA_035262305.1. Classification (GTDB taxonomy): domain Bacteria; phylum Myxococcota; class Myxococcia; order Myxococcales; family Myxococcaceae; genus DATFTC01. The sequence continues at coordinate 12,061 of DATFTC010000157.1, forward strand.
ATGCGGTGCTGGAGGGCGCAAGCAACGACCTCTATTTCGTTCCGGTTTCGATCGACTACGAAAAAGTCGTCGAGTCCGGCAGCTACTCCGCGGAGCTCGCCGGAGGTGAAAAGAGACCAGAAGACTTCAAGGCGTTGCTCAAGACGCCCAAGATCCTGGTGTCGAAGTACGGCCGCATCCACCTGCGCTTCGATGAGCCCGTTTCGCTCCTCGACTTCACCCACGCCCGCGGCCTATCCGTTGCCGTCATCAGCGAGGATCAAAAAAAGGGCATGGTCCGGGCGCTCGGCAATCGAATCATCTATGGGATCAGTCGAGTCTCCACGGTGACGCCCTATGCCCTGGTGGGCGCGGCGCTGCTCGCGCATCGCGGTCGCGGAGCACCATCGGCGGAGCTGACCGCGCGCATCGCTCTGCTCCGCAGCATCGCGGAAGAAGAGGGATGGCCCGTATCACCGCGCCTGCACGGTGCGCCGACCAGTCCGGCGGCGGTCGGCCCTATTCGCGATGCAATGGAATCTTTCATCGACGACGAGTTGGTCCGCACTCAGGAAGTCAAGGGGGAGACCATCTACATCGTCCCCGAGGAGAAGCGGACTCAAATCTCCTCCTACAAGAATGCCCTGATGAACTTGGTCGCGCCTCGAAGCCTGGTCGCCAACGCAGTGCTGGCGATGCCCACCGCAAGTCGCGATGAGTGTCAGAAAGCGGCGCTCAACCTTTCGCGCCTCCTAAAGTTCGAGTTCGTCTACCGCGTGGGCGCGAGCTTCGATGTGCTTTTCTCCGACGCATTGGGGGGACTGCGCCGGGACGGCCTTCTGGAGGAAAACGAGGGCCGGATTTCGGCGGTGGGACCGGACGCGCTCAGCGAGCTTGAGTTCATGGCAGATCTGCTTCGCGACTACCTGGAGGGGTACCTGGCCACAGCCTTGGCTCTCAAAGACCTCGTTGCGGAAGCGCCGATGGATCCGAAGTCCTTCGTCAAGGCTGCCCTCGAGACGGGTCGCGCCGAGTACTTGGCAGGCCGTATCGGAACCCCAGAGGCGCTCTCCAAACCGACGATCGAAAACGCCGTGCTGTTTTTCCTGGATCAGCAGATTCTGGTCGAGGTGGCTAAGCGGCTTCGACTCGGCCCTGCGGCGGCGGCGGCGCTGGAGGGGGACAGCTTGGCGAACGGCATTCGCGCATTCCTCAAGCGCTGAATGAACGCGATCAGCGGAGCAGCTCGCGGGTCCGCTCTCGAAGAAACTTGCCTGTTCGCTCACCGCTGGCCGCGGCAACGATCGTTCCGTCTGCGCGTACGAACACCGTCGACGGAACGCCATTGACCCCCAGCGGGGCCAGGACTTCGCTCTTGGTGAACGCCACTCTCATTCGGATCCCCAGCGTCTTGGCGGCTTCCCTGACGAGGTCGGCATCCCGCTCGAGCGAGAGCGCGACAAACTGAACACCGCGCGGCTCGAACTCAGCCCGAATCAGCTCCAGCTCGGGCAACTCCCGAGCGCACATCATTCAGCGGGGAACCCAGATGTTGATCACGGCTGGCTTGCCCCGAAGGATCTCGGCATTCAGGGGCGAGCCGTCCAGAAACTTCGCTTCGAAGCTGCTCGGAAGAGGCCGATTGGGCTTCGCATAGTACTCGCAGGCAACGGAAAACAGCGCCAGTGACCACAGACACACCCATGACCGCATGCCCGACCTCGGTCACATCACGCTGAAGCGAATCCGAACTTCGGCGGCAAGCGCGTTGCCGGCATCGTCCGTCAGGAGCGTAGAAAGCAACAGCGTGTAGTCGAACGCCGATCCAACGCTCGGCTCGAATGCGCCCGACACCGGCTTTGCCGATACGGTGTATGGCACGTCCACGTCCTGCGCCGTCGGCGGAAGCTGGTCGGGAGGGGGAATCCCGAGCACGACCGGCACTGCTGTTCCCGCTTTGGAAACTTGGATGCCTGCGCCCAGCGTGCGCGTATCCATCGCTTCCGAGAAGGTGATCGAGATGGGGGTGGTCCGGGTGATGGTCGCCATCGCCGTCGGTATGGTCGAGATGATCGTTGGCGTGGTGGTGTCTTTGTAAGCCAAGACGCCGTGGCTTGCGTCGAGACAGCCGACGAACGCCACCGAGAGAAGCAAGATGCCTGAGCGCAGCTCTCTCATAGACATCCTTTCTTCGCCAGCGTGGTCGACGTATGGCACTTTAGGCAAGGCCGGTCGTTCTTCGCGGCGAGCGACTTGCACATGCTGGCGAATCCATCCGGATGTGGGTTGACCTGCCGCCGCGTCCCGAAGCGATCCGCGTCGGAGTGGCACGGCAGGCATGACTCCTCGCGATGGCAGGAAATGCACTGGTTGATGTCTCGCGAGGCGGCAATTCCGTGATGCTGGGGCCCGAGGATGTTCACCCAGACATCGTAATTGGGATGCACTTTCACGTTCCGAGCTCGGAGCGAGGGATCCGCATCCAGACCCACGCCGGTCCGCTCGTGACAAGCCGCGCAGAAAGATTGCAGGCGATGGCAGCTCGTACAGCGCGGCGAGTCGGCCCGAGCTTGCACCGGATGAAGAGTGATGTAGTCGTTCGGGTGCACCGCGAGCGGCTTCTGCAGCGAGTCATGGCATTTCTGGCAATCCGAATCGGAATGACACTGGCTGCACAACAACCGGTCGGTCTTGGCGCGGCTGCCGTGGCTGAATTCATATCGAGGTCCATGGTCGAGACCGAACGGGTTGGCCTGCATTGGCCTAAGAATTCCTGACGCGAAATTCAGCTGCAGCCTTCCGGAAGGGCCTTCCAGATGGCAAGTGGTGCACCCCGATGAGGCCGTCGAGCCGTCATGGCATTCGAGGCAGGTCGACATCTTCGGCAACTGCATCCGCGTGCCGAGGGTCACTTGTTTCATCTCGCCGTGGCAGGTGGTGCATTCGATCTTCTTGTCGACGTGGACCTTGTGGTTGAACTTCAGATTGGGCGACGGAAACTCGAATGGCGCCGGCAGCCGCTGCACGCCGGGATCGAAGCCGGGATGGCAATATTCACACGTCGCGGGCGGATCCACCTTCTTCCCTCGCTGTGCTGCCTGGATGTCGTGGCACTGCTCGCATTCCGGATGCTTCGGTAAATTCCTATCGGCCGCTTTGGTGCTTTTTCGCGCCGAGTCGTGGCAGGTGGTGCAGTCCGCCCCTCCCTCCAGATGCACCGCGTGGTTGAACCGAATGGGGATGTTTTGCGCTGGGTAAATCGCGAGGCTTCGTTCGCGCCCGGACGCGGCAAGCGCCAGGCCAGCTCCGACCAGGAGCACGACTGCGACGCAAGCGACGACCTTTGGATGAGAGCTCATCAAAAGATAGCCCTCAGGTCGAACAGGAAGAAGATCTTGAAATCAGAGCGCGTAAAGTCATTGATGTTCTCTTCGAGCGCCACCGAGCCACGCGCGTTGCGCGCGAACAGGTAGCTCACCCAGACTTGCGCTCCGTAGAAAGTGCCCCTCAGCAGCGGATTGAAGCTGTCGGCGACGTTCGCGATCGAGAGGCGACCGTCTATGGTGTAGCGCTTCTCTTCTGGGCTGTATCCCGCCGTGAGGTCTACCCACAACTGCCGGCCGCCGTACCCGTTTCGATAACTGACGTCCAGCGCGGAGTGAAAGCTTCCGTCTCGATACGCAGCTCCCGCCGAGCCGCCTGCGTTAATCGACGAAGGGAGCGCGGGATCTCGAAGCGCGAGCGCAAGCTCCAGGGTGTGGTTGATGTTTTCATGGTACTGGCTCAGCACCCCTTCGAGGTAATAGCGGAGCGGACCAACCGGCGTGTAGTCACCGCGGAGCCGAAGCTCGTCCCGCGGCGCGGTCGCGAAGTAGTACCAGATCGACTCGGCCGAAAGAACGGGCGAGGTCCTGAGAGCCTCGGCGCTGACGGCGAACTTCGGGTGATCGTAGCGCACCAGCGCACGGACCTGCGCGACGCGCGACATCATCAAATCATAGTCCGCGCCTGTAGTGACGTTCAGGCCCCTGCCCCGCCCGTAGCGCAGCTCCAACGCGGCGCGCTCGAGATCCGTTTTCCCCCCGAGAATTGCCTTCCGATATCCCAGTGAGCCGGAAAAGCCTTTGATATTTTCCGCCAGCAGCTTCGCGCCGAACACCGGCTCGACGTCGTCAAGCGCCGGATTTGCGCTCGGCGCCCCCATCGCAATGCGGCGCTGGTCCGATTCGCGCGTACCGTCGGGTTGGTAGACCGAGGACCCCAGGGGCATGCCGCCCTTGACCCAAAGACCTCCGTAAGCCTCTGCGCCTATGCCGAGGCTGCTGAGGTAGCGGACTTTGAGGCCGTCGAACGCCATGTAGTCCATGATGTCGACGTAGGTCTGCCGCCCAAGCTGCAGCTCCACCGGGCCGGTTCTGAACTTTGCGAAGGCATACATCAGGTCGGCCCATTGGCTGCCAACCCCGTCGATTTTGGCTGCCTCGCCGCTCGGCAAACCGAAATCGGCGTACAGTCGCATGCTCGTTTCGAAGCCCAGATCCTCGCCGGTGATCAGCTCGAACCCGGCGACGCCCAGGTATTGGACGATTCGTCGCCGCGGCAACAGCGTCGGGTGATCTGGATCGCTGTCGCGATACGCTCGTATCTGGTACGCCTGCGCTTCAGTTCGCGCATCGACGACGAACGCTGAAGCCTGCACCTCGGTCGGCCAGGCTGCAAACGCCACCGCGCCCAGAATGACGATTCGAACCGCGCTGGACACCGTCACCGGGCGCTTTCCCTCCCCAGCCGTGCTCGTGAAGCGATTCGGTTGCGCATTATATCTGCCTTGTCCACCCGACCTAGCGATTCCTTGACCTCGTCGTGGCGCTGGCGCAAACAGAACTCGGAGTGTTCGTGACCGAAACGACCGCAGCGAATAACTCAGAAGAGGTTCGTCCCTCTCCACCCCCACTGGACACCGAGCCACCGGCACCCGTTGCAAACTTTGGCGCAACGCGCCTGGCGCTCAGGACGATGCTGATCATCTTCCTGCTCTTCGTCACCTTGGGCGCCACCACGCAGCTGTTGAACACCGCGGTCGGCATTTGGTTTACCGAGTTGTTCGTTTTTCTCGGCGTGGCCTGGGTGCGGGTGCGGTTGAGCGGCCGCGACCCAGTTCAGTACGCCGGTCTTGCGCTGCCGAGCTGGCGAACCGCGGCGTTCGGCTTCCTGCTCGGGGCGGTGAACTTTTTCGCCTTGGTGATCCCGATTCAGTTCGTAGCTCAGTCGATCGCGCCGGCGTCCTGGCGGGACCAATTCGACATGACCAATCTCTTCAAAAACCAGACGCCGATCGAGTTGGCGGCGATCGTCTCCGGAGTTGTGCTGGCGGCCCCTTTTTGCGAGGAATTTGTTTTCCGCGGCGTGCTTCAGCGCGGGCTGATGCCGCCGACGATGAGCTCTCGCAACGCGGTCGTGGTAGCGGCGATCATCTTCAGCGCCTTCCATCTGGACCCCATCGGATTCGCGGCGCGCCTGGAGCTGGGGCTCGTTTTCGGGCTGCTTTTCACGCGCACCGGATCTCTGTGGCCGGGAGTGGCGGCGCACAGTGCCAATAATCTCGTCTCCACCATCTTGTTCTTTATGCTCAGGGGCGGTCAGGTCGAAGACACTGAGCCGAACTGGAGGGCAGTTCTGTCCATTGCAGTACTTGGAAGCGTGGTGCTCGCGGGTTTGATCGTCCTGGTCCGCAAGGATCCGTCCCTTCTCCCGCCCCACACGCTTCGCGCTGCACCGGTGCAAGAAAGGCCAGCCTCCTGGGCGGGCGCGGCTGGTCCGTGGATCGTCGGAGCGCTTGCTTTGTTGGGCTCGTTCGCTCTGCTGGATCGCCGCGGCTTGGTGCTCGGCTGGTACGATTTCGAATACCACCTTGCGCCCCTGGGCAAGAGCGCCACCGACCAGGAAAGAATCGAGAGGGAAAAGCTGGAAGCGCTTCGAAAGGACGCGCGCGCGGGAAAAGTGCCGCTGGAAGCCTATCGAATCCTGAGGGAAGAGCTCTTTCGGGAGTCTCGAAGGTTGGGACGCGATTCGGGCTAGGGCAAGCTGGCAGGTCAGCGTTTACCGCAGCGGCCGGTAGCTCTTCACTTTGAGCACCGGGCCAACCATGGCGAGGCTCGCCGCACCCGCATCGACCTCGCCCTCGACTTGAATGCGTTGCCCCTTCGTCCGAAGCCGACGATCGCCGCCGACGATTTCGTAGGTTCGTCCATCGTCGCCTTCCAAAACCCAAATGCCCCCTTCGAGGTCGCGCAGGGACACGGTGCCGGTGAGCTTCATCGCCCAGCTCCCTTCTTCAGCATCGCGCGCGCGACGAAGACGCAGAGCACGGCGTTCGCAATCAACCAGGGCAGCGCCAGAAAGTTGAACGGCAGATACGCAAGCCCCGGGGAGCGCGCCCAGGCAGCGTAGGAAAGAAATCCGCCAAAGCCGATCGCCAGGCCGGCCACCACCGGACGCAAGCCTCGCCATCCGACTGCGAAGATCGAGCCCACCAGCGGAATCAGCGCGCTGTAAAAGAGCGGGTTGGCCAGTCTGCCCCGGCCGAAAATGATCCTTTGCCAATCGGGGATCGGCAGAGATGCGAAATCGACGGCGCTGGCTACGGCGCCGGTCGCTCCGCCAAAGGCCCATCGCGCGAAAAAGACTCCGACGGTTGCGAGCAGCAGCGGAATGAAGAAGGCGGGGCTGAAAAGAATGTTGAGATAACCCGGCCGTTGTCGGGCTCCCAGCGTCAACAGAACCAGCACCAAAAGCGCCGCCGCGACGAGGAACGGCCGCCAATCCGCAACCGTGGTGCTGCGCCCGATCAGCTTGAGCGATTCGTCGGCGTTGAGCAGGCCGTGGCCGTATTCTTCGGACCACTCTTTGCCGTCCACCGGTGTGGCGCCATCGAAGAGCGCCTGTTCGACCTCGTCGGGCGTTTTTGCGCCCTTTGCGTAGAGCAGCGCGGCGACGCCGGAGACGTGGGCGGTTGCCATGCTCGTACCTTGAAAAGACTCGTACACCGATTGCGACGGGTTTCGCCGATCGATGGTGTTTTGAAGAATGCCGCCTTCGGGACCCGCTCGTTTGTCGCCGCCGGGCGCAGCGATATCGAGCTCCTTGCCGAACGATGAATAAACAGCGCGCTTGCCGCTGGGGCCCACCGCGCTCACCGCAACCGCGCCGGCGTACGCTGCTGGATACGCAACCTGTCCCACGCCCGTATTGCCGGCGGCGCAAACGACGGTGACGCCCTTCTTGCGCGCGTAGGCCACCGCCCTTTCAATCACGCGCGAATAGCCACCGCCGCCGAGCGACATGTTGATCACATTTGCGCCGTGATCGGTTGCGAACCGGATCGCGTCCGCAATATCGGCGGAGACTCCCATCCCGGACTGATCCAGCACCTTGAGAGGCATCAGCGCCGCTTCGAAGGCGATGCCGGCGACGCCCTCCTTGTTGTTGGTCGCCTGAGCGATGGTCCCGGCGACGTGCGTCCCGTGCCCGTGATCATCGTTCGGATGCTCATCATCCGCGACGAAGTTGTATCCCTTCACGAACTTGATGCCCTTTAAGTCGGGCACCATTCGGAAGCTCTGGTAGTCGTCGTAGGCGATTCCGGTGTCGAGCACGGCCACGACAGCGCCCTTGCCTCTGCTGCGCTCCCACGCTTCAGGCATGCGGATCTGGCGAAGGTTCCACTGCTTGGGGAAATCGGGGTCGTTCGGGGTGAAAGTCGCTTGATACCTCTTGAGCGGCTCAGCGGCCTCGACTGCCGGGTGGGCGCGGATCTTGGTCAGCACGCCCTCGATATCCTCGACGCCCACGGCAATGGTGACCCCATCCTGGGGACCTTCGATGGAGTTGAATTCGAGATCGATGCCCCAATCCTTTTCCCAAGCGTCGAATTCGGCCTTGGTCGTGCCGTCCTTGAAATCCACCACAATCGCGCCGGGAATTTGCGCGCTCGGATCATCCGAAGAAGCGCCCTTGGTGGGGCCCACCTTCCCGCGCGAGCAAGCCGCGATTCCCAGCGCGACGGCGAGGAGAACCATCCCATTCAATCGAAGAATGCTCACGAGCTTTTCCTTTTAGCCTTGTACGAACGAATGGGGAAACGATTGTCCTTACCCTGGGCGCAGCCGACTGAGCCAGCGAACCACCGACCTGCCCACATCGGGGAGCTTGCTTTGGAAGTTCACGTCCGCGCTGGGGATGATCTCCATCCGACCGCCAGCGTCTTGAATAGCGGCGGCCAAAGCGGCTTGCGGCACCTTGGCGTCGTTTTCCCCGATCACCGCGAGCAACGGCGTGCCGGCGCGAGCCAGCTCTGCCAATTCGAGCGCTTCGGGGCTGATGAAGCACAGTCCTGCGATACCGGGATGGAGCTTGTGCAGCGCGACGATCGTCGGGGCTGAAGCTCCAAACGACGCTATCGCGGCGCTCGCTACGCCCGTGTTCTCCTCGAGAAGGCGAAGCGCCGCTTCGGCGTCCGCCAATCGCTGCGATTCATCGCCGCGTTCGCCCTGGCTTGCACCGACGCCGCGAAAATTGAAGCGCAGGGTTGGAAACGAGGCGCGCGAGGCGGCCCATGCCAACTCCGCCAGCACAGAGTGATCCATGCTTCCGCGCTCCGGCGGCGGCGGGATGATCAACAGCGGAGGTCGCGCATCCCCCGAAGTCGAAAGCCCGTCCAGCGCGCTGTCTCCTACCGGGATGATCGCCGGTCGCTCGAAGAATTGCCCTTGGGTGACCACGCGCAAGGACTATCTCAAACCGGCCGAAGAACGAAAAACTTGAGGTATCGCCCCTCTGGAAAATGAAGGCGGATGGGATGATCGGGCGGCTGATAGCGCTCTTCTAGAAGCATCAGCTCTACTCCGGAATTGAAGGCCGCTTCGCGAATCGCGCCGCTGAACGCTTCCGGGCTGACGCGCGCAGAGCACGAAGCCGTGGCCAACAGTCCGCTCGGCCGAAGCAGCGCCAGGGCCTGCCGATTGAGCGACGCATAGCCGGCGATCGCGCTTTCCACCGCGCGCTGCGTCTTGGCGAAGGCCGGCGGGTCCAGGATGACCAGGTCGAATGTTCGCTTCGCTTTCTTCAGCGATGCGAGCAAATCGAAGACGTCGCCGGTCTGGAACTGATGCCGCTCCGGATCGAGGCCATTGGCGCGGAAATTTTCGCGCGCAAGCTCGATCGCCTCGCGGTCCGAATCGATGGACAACACGCTCGCGGCGCCCCCGAGCGCGGCATTGACAGAAAATCCACCCGAGTAGGCGAAGCAGTTGAGCGCTTCGCGGTCTTTCGCCAGGCGGCGAACGAGCGCTCGATTCTCGCGTTGATCGAGGAAAAAGCCGGTCTTCTGTCCCCGGTGCACATCCACCCAGAACGACGCTCCGCGCTCGCGGATGAGAACGCGCTTCGGGGCGGCTTCGCCCCACAGGGTTTGGGTGGGAGCCTCCGAAAGGTGCTCGTCGTCCGCTGCTTCGTCGCGTCCGACGATGCCCCGCACCGCGGGAACGGTCGATGCGAGGGCCTCGACGATCAGCGGCCGCAAAGGCGACAGCCCGGCTGAATAGAGCTTAAGGACGACGAAGCCGGCGTACAGGTCGGCGACTACTCCCGGGAGCCCATCGCCCTCGCCGTGCACGACGCGAAAGCCGTCCGTGTCGCGCAAATCGATCAGCGACCGGCGCAGGGCGAGCGCCTTCTCGATGCGAGCCCGAAAGAAAGCGACGTCGATCGACTCTTTGGGATCGAGCGTGAGGATTCGCACCGCGATGTGCGAATGTGGATCGTAGTAACCGCGCGCGACGAATCTCCGGTCTTCAACGAGATCCACTACGCTTCCCGGGGGAAGCTTCGGCGGCGGTTCGATCGCCCGCCGAAACACCCAGGGATGGCCGGCGCGAATATGGCGGCCGAGCCCTTTGGCAAGCGCGAGGCGCGCAAGGCTCATCGCGCGGCCCGAAGCGGCTGACTCTTGCGCTGGGCGATGATCGCCGCCGCAAGCTCCTCGAACCCTCGGCCCTCGCGCCCGGCGGTGATGAAGGAAGGTCGCTGATCCAGCTCGCTGAAGACATCGCAGACGTTGGCCACGCCGACCGAGATCGAAAAAGCGCCGAACATCGGGGCATCGTTGAGAGAGTCTCCGGCATAAACGAACCGCGGATCACCCCTGCCGAGCCGCAAACGCCACTGCGCGCGGAGGAGCCGTCGCGCCATCGAGAGCTTGTTGAATCGGCCGATCCAACAATTGAGGTGAACGGAGGATCGAGCGATCGTCACGCCGCGCCCTCTTAGAAATGACTCCAGCGCGCGCACCGCGGTCGGGCCGAGCTTTGCCTCCTCGTTGTAATCGATTGCGATGTTCACCTCGGTGTATGGACTGTCCGTCGAGAGTTTCGAGCCGGGAACGCGCTTGAGAGCAGCTTGCACATCCCGGACCAACCGCTTGCGATTCCGCCCGCGCTGCGCGGCAGGTTGCGCGTACATCTTTCGAAAGCGGCCGCGCCGGCTCCAGGCCAAGCAGACTCCCCCGTTCTCAGCGATCACCGCGTCCACCGGCAAGGTGCGGAGCCAGCAGTCTGCCCATCCCGCCGGCCGACCGGTCACCAGAACGAGCTTGAGGCCATTCTCCTTCAAACGCTCCAGCGCTCGGACGGTTCGGCCCTCCAGCCGGTTTGAGGTGGTGAGAGTTCCATCGACGTCGGTGAGGACAACGTCCACGCGGCTGAGGTCAGCCGAGCTCAAGGGCTTTGGCAGGTCGGGCGCCCAATGGTGTAAAGCTCGCTCCGAGCTTGAGGAGGTTCTGATGCTGTTCATTACCGACGACGGGGTAAGGCTTTACTACCTCGATCAGGGGCAAGGGCGGCCCGTGCTGCTTCTACATGCTTTTCCGCTCAATGCCGACAGCTTTCGTCCGCAGATTGCCGCGCTTGCCGGCCGCTACCGCTTCATCGTGCCCGATCACCGGGGGTTCGGACGAAGCGGGATGGGCTCCGGCCCAACGGAGATGTCGCGCGTTGCTCGAGATGCGCTCGGCATTCTCGACCTGCTGAAGATTCCCAGCGCCGTCGTCGGCGGTGTCTCCCTGGGCGGCTACGCCGCGATGGCGCTCTTGCGGGAGGATGCGGGGCGAGTCCGAGCGCTGGTCCTCGCCGACACCCAGGTCGGCGCGGACGACGAAGCGGGCAAGCAGCGGCGCGAGGAGACCGCGCGCGCAGTGATGGAGAAAGGAATTGAACTTCTGGTCGAAACGATGCTGCCGCGCTTGTTGGCCCCTGGCGCAGCGCCGGAGGTTCGAGCGGAGGTGGCCGCAATGATACGGAGCAACAAACCGGAAGGCGCCGCTGCCGCGCAGCGGGGCATGGCACTGCGCACCGACAGCAGAGACGTCCTGCACAGATTCAGCGGGCCGACGCTGGTCGTCGTCGGTGAGCAGGATTCATTCGCGCCGCCCGCCCGCGCAAGAGAGATGAAACAATTGCTCTCCGCGGGGGAGCTTGTGGAAATTCCCGGCGCCGGGCACCTCGCGAATCTGGAACAGCCGGATGCCTTCAATCGAGCTCTGGATTCATTCTTGTCGCGCGTCTGAACCACGCTGAAATAGCTGCGGTGGGATAAATTGGCGCGGACCGGGCGCTGTCAATTCTTGGGCAACGTCTCGGCGAAGAAGCGGCGGAGGTTTTCACCGAGGATTTTCTCGACCTGTCGCTCTGGGTAACGGCGAAGAAGCGCGGCCGTGAGCAGGTGGAGATCTCGAACGTCGCGCATGCCGCGCGGCAACGGAACCATTCCGTCGAAATCGGAGCCGAGTCCGACGCCATCCTCGCCCATCACGTCGACGGCGTGCGCGATGTGCCGAACGACGTCATCGATTTCCTTCCCGCCTAGGAAGACGGTAGCGAAGATGATTCCAACCACCCCGCCCTTGTCGGCAAGCCGCCGGAGTGCAGCGTCGGCCAGATTTCGCCAGCTGCCGGCGACGGCGCGCACGCCCGCGTGAGAGCAAAATGGGCGGGCCGACCGATGAGCGAGTATCGCCTCCACCGCTTCGGGCGACGCGTGCGCCACATCGACGCTCATCCCCACCTCGCCCATCTCGTCCAGCACTTGATGGCCAAAATTGGTCAGACCTTTTCGCGCCTGGAGAGGGAACGAAGAGCCGCCCAGCTCGTTGTTTCCCAAGTGAATCAGGCCCATGAATCGGACGCCTCGCGCAAACAGCTCGCGGACGCGATCGACCCGGCCTTCGACGGCGTGCGCTCCTTCGACCCCGAGCACCGCCGAGAGGCGACCGCTGCGCAAGTTCTCCTCGAGGTCAATCGCCCGCCGAGCGATCGACGCCTTCCCGCCCGAGCGGAGGCAAAGCTCCTCCATGCGGTCGATCTGCCAATTGGCTCGAGCCCACTCGCCCTTCCTCGCCGCTCGAGGCCAACCTCGGTACGCGGCAAACAGGGGGAAAGCGCCGATGATCGGAAGACCGCGAGTGACGATGGTGAAGCACTGCAGCTTCACTCCGGCTTGCTCGAGCCTGGGAAAGTCGACGTGCCCCTCCGTCGACTGAATCGTCAGATCGCGGTTCCACATCAGTGAATCGGCATGCGCGTCGGCCACGAAGGCGCGCCGCTGAAGCTCCTGAGCATCCATTCTGCGCTCAGTGTCCGCGTTCCGCACACGGCGGACAACTTCATTCGGGTATCGTCTTTCGCGCGGGCACCCGACCCGCCTAGATTCTTATCCGTGGACGGACCGATGGAGCATCCGGCGGACTTGACTCCGGAGACGGGCGGGATGCTCGTGTCGCGAGAGGAGATGCGCTTCGATTTCGGCGGCGCCAAATTCCGGCTGCCGCGCGACGCTTCGGTGCTGAAGTGGATTTTCGATCAGTTTCTCTACGGTGAGGTCACCGGCATCCAATGCGGCCATTGGCTCTACCGCGCGCCCTCGCTCGAGGCGGCGACCTTCTTTGCCCGGCAGGCAGTGGAGGAGCTCAGCCACGTCCGCCAATTCCTGCGCATCTATGAATTGATCGGCGAGCGGCCTGGCCCCGCTCACCGGGTGATCCGATTCATGGCAACGGGCTCGATGGGCACCGACTACGCCGAGCACGTGGCCACCGAGATGGCGGTGGGGGAGGGCCTGGTGTTGATGATCTTCTACGCCCTGATCGACACCATCGAAGATCAGCGGGTGGTCAAGATTCTGGAGAGCGCGGCGCGCCAAGAGGAGCGCCACGTCGCATTTGGAGAGCGCCAGACCCAGCGCCTGGTGGCGCACAATCCGCGCTTGGCGTCGTATCTTCTCGGCCTCAACCTCGGCTCGATACTCGCGATGAAGCGGCTGGCGCGCTTCGTCGCCTCGCGATTGGGGCAAGAGCACGAGGTGCTTGGGCAGGCACCCGCCTTTCTGGACCGGCTGGTCGCGATCCTCGAGCTTCGCCTTCAGCGCATGCACGTCCTTTCCGGTCGCATCTCGGACATCGGCCCGGTGCGCCGCGCCTGGCTGATCGCCACGGCATATCTTCGCCATTGGATCGGGGGCCTGCGGCCCAAGCCGAAGCTGCTCACCCGGACCTATCTCGAAGATCCGTCGATGAAGTAGCTCGATTGCAGCTGCGCCCCAGCGGCATTCCTGGTTAGCTTTGCGACCATGGCTACCGTTCTTAAGAGCTTTCTATCCGGTGAGTGGCGCGCGGGCTCGGGCAAGCGAGCAGAGTTGGTGAACCCTTCCACCGAGGAGGTCCTGGCCGAGGCCTCGACGGAGGGACTCGACTTTCGAGGTGCACTGTCCTTCGCTCGAGAAAAGGGTGGAAGAGCGCTGCGGGCGATGTCCTTCGCGCAGCGCGGTGAGCTGCTCAAAAAGCTTGCCAAGGTGGTGGCCGACGCCCGCGAGGAGCTGATTGCGCTCGGGTTGGCGAATGCGGGCAATACGCGCTCGGATGCGAAGTTCGACATCGACGGCGCATCCGCGACGCTGATGTACTACGCGGAGCTTGGTTCGACGCTCGGCGAGGCTCGTTTCCTCGCGGATGGCGAAGGGATTCCGATTGGCCGGTCCGCGCGCCTCTTTGGTCAGCACTTGCTCGTCCCGCGCGAAGGCGTCGCGGTGCAGATCAATGCCTTCAACTTTCCCGCCTGGGGAATGGGCGAAAAACTGGCTGCGGCGTTGCTCGCCGGCATGCCCGTGATCAGCAAGCCGGCAACTTCCACCGCGATGATGGCCCACCGCATGGCAGAGCTCTGGGCCCAGAGCGGCGCGCTGCCCGAGGGTGCTTTCTCCTTCGTCTGCGGCAGCATCGGCGATCTCCTCTCGCACCTCGGTCCGCAGGACGTGGTGGCCTTCACCGGCTCCGGGCAGACGGCGGCACAGCTGCGGCGGCTGGATAATCTGGCTCGCCAAAACATCCATCTCAACGTCGAAGCGGACAGCCTCAACTCGATGGTTCTCGGCCGCGACGTCGAGCTGGGCACGGAAGCGATGAATCTTTTCTTCTCCGACGTGGTGAAGGAGATGACTCAGAAGGCCGGACAGAAGTGCACCGCGGTGAGGCGGATATACGTTCCGCGCGACCGCATGGATCAGGTGCGCGAGGAGCTCGTGCAGCGCTTGTCGGAAGTGCGAGTGGGAAATCCCGCGGACGAGCGTGCTCAGATGGGACCGGTGGCCACCGCACAGCAGCTTCGAGATGTGCGGGCCGGGATCGATCAACTCGCCCGCTCGTCCGAGGTCGCGACCGGTGGCTCGAAGCCGATCGATGCGGCGGGTGTACCACCGGGCAAGGGCTACTTCGTCGCCCCCACGATGTTGCTCCTGTCGAATCCGTCGATCGAGGCCGATGTGAACGGTCTGGAGGTCTTTGGTCCGGTGGCAACGCTGATGCCGTTTGCTCAAACGGCTGCGCTGGTCAACCTTATCGTCGCCGGGGGCGGCGGCCTGGTCAGCTCGATCTACTCCGATGAAAGGCGGTTCATCGAAGAGGTCGTGGCGGGGATCGCGCCTCACCATGGCCGGCTCACCATCGCGGGCGAAAAGGTGGCCGGACAGTCCGTTCCGCCCGGCACGGTTCTGCCGCAGCTGCTCCACGGCGGCCCAGGTCGAGCAGGCGGGGGCGAAGAGCTGGGTGGAATGCGAGGCCTCGCTCTCTATCAGCAGCGCGTCGCACTACAAGGCCATCGACCGCTCGTCGAACACCTGGCGGGAACCCTCAAAGATTCAGCTCATTCATCCCGAGCGTAGCGGCGCCAACCGCGAAGTCGACCCCATTCATCCCGAGCGTAGCGCGGCCAAAGGCCGCCCGAAGTCGAGGGACCATCGAGTTAATCGCCTGGCCGACTTCGTGCCCGCGCTACGTCGCGTCACGAGCCGCCGTCCACACCTCCATCGAGCACTTGCCCACCCAGAACGTCCACCTCGGTCGCGACCCTTTCCTTGCCCTGCCACGTAAAAGACGCGCGCACGTCGGCTCCTTGCCGGAAGTCCGTCAATCGGGCGGGTTGGCCGTTCGCCGTGACTTGCGTATTGCCGCTCGTGCGCAGCCAATACGCGAATCCAGAGTCGTCTCGGATGACGACAAAATCCGGCGTGGCTCGCTCGAGCTTGCCGGCAACTTCCTCGGTGGCGACTGGGCGGGCACGGGACTCATCGACCCTTGGTGATTCGCCGCTGCCGCCGATCGCCTTGAGCGCCTTCTCGACGTCTGGCCCGACCTGTTGGCGCGCCATCTGGCTCACCTGCCGAGCCCGGCGTTCGGTCTCGACCTGGATGGCCTGAATTTGCTTCGAAGCATCGACAGGTGGCGGTTCGACGCTGGGTTCGATCGGCTTACTGCAAAATGAAAGCGCGACCGCGCCGCACAGGATGAGCAGGACCAGAGATCGAGTTGCTCGTCCGCGGAGAGCCACCGGATGATATTGCTTCCGACCGAACCGCGCCGCCAGCGCAAAGAAATGCGGCGAGCTGTGCCCGGCAGCTCAATTGTCGAGCGCGCCCTGCTGAATCCAGGCCTCCAGTCTGGCGAACTCGCACGGAGCGATTTGGCTCAGTGAAAACGGAAGCGGCATCGCGTCGAGGCATTTCGTCGGGTCGTTGGAGGTCTTGCGCCAGATCATGCTGTTGCGCGGGTCGCCGGGCTTCACCCGAGGGATGCTGGGCGGGGGAGTCGCCGAACTGCAGCCCGCAGAAGTGGGCTGGTTCACCAGCCGTGCGACGGTTCCCGGAGCGGTGAGGCTCATCTCCCCCGCGGGGTTCGCGGCGGAGTGACACCCGCCCTGCGTGCATCGAGCCGTGAAGACCGGCTGGACATCGCGGCTGAAGATGACAGTGGTAACGTCGCAGCTGCCGCCGTCGGTGGTGGGGACGCCCTGGTCGGCAGTCACGCAGGTTCCGAATTGCCCTCCATGCGCAACGCAGACAAAGGGCGAAGGACAATCGATCGCCTGCTGGCAGCTCCGGCCAGAGTAGTCGATCTCAGACACCGTGCAGCCGCCCAGGACCGTGACCAGCGCCAAGCCAACCCACAGTGTGGCGTCGAGTTGCAGGCCCGAGGCAATCGAGGGCATTTCCTGGTTCCGCCCGGGGCGAGCGATTTCTCCGAGCGCTGAGCGACCTCGGGTTGTCGGATGCGAGCTGAAGGGCCGTACGCCGCGCAAAATCATGATCAGAAATGAAAGGTGCCGCTGGCCTTTTCCGCCGTTGGGCGAGGGAGGAATTCAAGCACCAGCGCGTAGACCAGCGTCGCCCCCGCGAGCGCGTACAGCATGTTGGCCGTCGCCGCTGATTGGCGCGCGTCGTCGAGCGTCTTCGACGCTTCAGCGGCGGATGACAGGGTCTTCGCGCGCTCCTGCTGGCCGTGGGCGATAAAGCCGAAGATCAGACCGCCTCCGGCGAACGCTGCAGCGCCGAGAAACGCATAGCGATGATACTTTGGATCGTCCTTCTCGCTCTCCGAGCTGACGCGCGGCGAATCCGACGGCTCGTCGGCCCAGAGCAGGCGAGGTGCAAGCAAGGCCGCGATTGCGCAAAGCTGGATGACCACCGCGGCGCCTCTTTGAAAGCGTGCGTTCATCGTACCCCCATGGAGACGGTTCCGCCCAAGGCAGCCAACCTGGTTATACCTTGCCGACGCGTTGACAGGGAGATGCGCTGCCGATATCCCAAAACATTGCCCCCGGTATGAGGTAGACACTTGGCGAAGCTAAACGTTGTCGTCAACGGCGAAAAACGCGAAGTAGACCCGGGTACGACGGTGCTCGACCTGCTGCAAACCCTGGAGATCCGGCCGGGTCCGGTCGCCGTCGAGGTGAATTCCACCGTCGTCAGGCGCGCGCAGCACGGAGCGTTCCGACTGTCGGCCGGAGACAAGATCGAAATCGTCACGCTGGTCGGCGGCGGCTGACGAGGAGGAATGAAATGCAGGACAAGCCCTTTCAGATTGCCGGTCGAGCGTTCAGCTCGCGTTTGATCATCGGCACCGGGAAGTATCCGAGCTTCGAAGTGATGAAGAGGTGCCATCAGGCCTCGGGCGCCGAGATCGCAACTTTCGCAGTCCGGAGGCTGGACCTTTCGGCGAAGGGCGAAGCGTCGATGATGCACTGGATTGATCGGGACCAGATCACCATCCTGCCCAACACCGCCGGCTGCTACACCGCTGAAGACGCAATTCGGACTTGCCACCTCGCTGAAGAGCTGGGAATGAGCAAGTGGATCAAGCTGGAGGTGCTGGGAGACGAGAAGACGCTCTTCCCCGATCTCGAGGAGACGGTCAAGGCGGCGAACGTTCTCGTGAAGGAGGGCTTCACCGTCTTTCCGTATACCAGCGACGATCTCATCACTGCGCGCAAGCTTCAGGATGCGGGTTGCGCCGCGATCATGCCGCTTGCAGCGCCGATTGGATCGGGCCTTGGGATCCGCAATCCGCACAACATTCGGTTGATCCTCGAGGCAGCCAAAGTTCCAGTGATCGTCGACGCCGGCGTCGGTACGGCTTCAGACGCGGCGATCGCGATGGAGCTCGGCTGTGACGCGGTACTGATGAATACCGCGATCGCCGGCGCCAAGGACCCGGTGAGGATGGCAACGGCAATGAAGAAGGCGATTGAGGCTGGACGCGATGCTTACCTCGCAGGGCGCATTCCCCGCAGAGCATACGGGTCGGCGTCGAGCCCGATCGAGGGGCTCATCGCGTAGTGGAACCTGAGCTTCCGCTGCTGATCCTCATCACCGATTGGCAGATCCCGCGGCCGGCTTTGCTCGCGGCGCTCGAGTCCGCGCTGTCGATCGGCCCGGAGGTCGCAGTCCAGCACCGACACCCCGGGGCAACCGACCGAGTGTTCCTCGAGGAGGGCGAGCAGCTGGCGATGCTCTGCCGACGCTCCGACAATCCCCTTTTCGTGAATGGGCGGCTTGACGTGGCGCTCCTTCTCCGGGCGCATCTCCACTTGCCTTCGCGCGGCGTCCAGGTCGCCGACGTGCGCCCGCACCTGCAAGCGGGAACTTGGATCAGCGCTGCAGTGCACGATCCGCAAGAGGCGCTGGAAGCCAATGGCGCAGATCTGGCGTTGATCAGCCCGGTGTTCGCGCCAGGCTCGATGTTGACCGCGCCGCGGCCGCCGCTCGGCCCCGAAGGGTTCGGGCGGTTGGCCAAGGAGACTCGATGCGCTGCTTTTGCGCTCGGGGGCATCGCGCCTTCCAATGCCTCGCTCGTGCATGGAGCCAGCGGCTTCGCAGCGATCTCGTCCGTGCTCAAGGCTCGCGATCCCAAGTGCGCGGCGAATACGCTGCTCGACGCGGCAAGGGA
>DATFTC010000158.1:0-6130 GCA_035262305.1 Myxococcaceae bacterium
CCCGAGCATTTCCGACATTCATGTCCTCTCCATGTCCTCCTCCGGCGCGGTTTTGAACGGAACTAAATGGAACTGAGCGGGATAGGGTGGAACAATGAATTCAACAAATACAAGGCAATGCGAAGTAAGGGCGCGTCCTGCGAAGTGTTTTAATTGCCTTTTATTGAATTCAAATCCCTTTTCCCGCTCTCTTGAATACCGCCAAGTTCATGAGACGAGGGGGCTTTTTGATGTCTGCTGAATCATTGTCACACGGATTGTAACGCTCTGCGCCGGCAACCTGGGCGCAACTCCAGGACTCGTCCCGATCGACCGCTTGGGCGATGTCGTCGTGTGACAATGTGACAGTGAGCTCTTTTGCTAGCGCTCTCACCGGGTCTCGAGGATCCGGTCGGCGGGGTCGCGGTCTTCTCGTTGGCGGGGGCAGCGCTCCGTAGTTCCTTCAGCGACTGTCTTGCTGGAGCCTGGCGAGCAGTGCCGCGGCTTCCCCATCCTGCGGCGCGAGTCTGACGAGCGCCCGGCACCAGGTCCGCGCTTCGTCGAGGCGGTCCGTCTCGGCAAGGGCGATAACGTATGCCTTCATGAGTGGGGGATTCGGCTGCTCCGATGCGAGCAGAGCTCGGCGCAGCTCCTGGCGCGCGGCCTCGAACAATCCTACCTGAAGGAAGTTGGTCCCGCGGCCGAAGGCCTCCAGGGGGATGTCTTTCCGTCCGAAGAGCGAGGCGAGCCACGAGGGTGACGAAGGCGGGGGCAACGGCTCCTCGGTTGTCGCGTGCGGCGTGTTGAGGGTTTGGAGCCGCTCCTGATTGGCCCGGATCGCCTCGAGGTGGTCCTGCGTTGTGCGTGCGAAGAGGAAGGCCACCGCGTCAACGTCGACGAGCGCCCAGCCCGGGTTCTCGAACAGGCGACGGACCAACTCCCGCGCGTTGGCAGGGACGAGCGCCACCGTCGGGCGCCAACGCTGCTCCAGCGCGTCCCAGCCGTTTCCGGAGAGCGCGCGTAGGTACGGAAGGTAGAAACCCTCGTCCATGACCTCGAGGCGCCCGTCGACGAAGGTTTTCTCACCTGGCCGGTGCAGCTCGAGATAGCCCCCGTGCTCGATGGCGTTGAAGATGGGACCGCCCAGCGATGACGTCTGCAGAGTCCTCACGGTGCCGATAGGGAACACTGCTGGCGACTCGCCGGCACCCAGCCGGAACGGATACCGGTTGAACGCGTATAGGCCGCCCGAGACGACCTGCTGGCAAACGAGCGCGATCGCTACCAAGGCCCCCACCGTTGCCGCCCGGCCTCTCAGAGCGTGGCCGATCCTTCTGGACGCGGCCTCGAGCGCCACCGGCAATGCAACGATCGCAAACGTGGCGACAAAGCGCATCTTCATTGACGCGAGCGTTCCGAAGAGCAGAACCACGGCCCACTCGAAGAACGAGATCTGGCGCGCGCTCGCGATGAGCGCGGTCGCCGTCGCCGCGAGCATGATCTTGAAGAAGACGAGCGCCGGAATCTGGTCCGCTGCATTCGAGAACGGTGATACGAGTTCGACCAGGAAGTCCGCGAACAGGTTCCCCTCCGAGATCCGCTCCCCGAGGCTCCACTGCCAGGCCAGACCGCGCACCCCGTAGGGGTTGAGGACCATGACGACTGCGACCCCCGCCAGCGCGAGCCAGGGCGCAGCATCGGAGAACCGGCCGCGGAATACCGCGTACAGGGCGAGGACGGCAATCCCCAGGTGCGACAGCGAGTGGGAGTAGACCCAGAGGAGCTGGAGGGGCACCGTCGCGAGGAGGAAGCAGCGGTCGCCGGTGTCGGCGTGCCGCCGGAGCAGGTATAGCTGCAACGCCAGGCACAGGCCGGTGACCAGCTCTGGACGTGGCATGAGGCGCACTTCCCACGTCAGGAGGGCGAGCGTGAAGCCGATGCCTAGGAGCGCCGGAGACTCGACACCCCGCCGGCGGGCCGAGAGCCAGAGGACGACGAGGGTGGCCAGCATGAACGCAAGCCGGAGCAGGTTCACGCCGCGCATCCCGCCCCGATAGGCGAGCGCCAGCGCGACCTGGAACAGACCATTCATGTCGATGTAGGGCCGACCGGCGAGCGTCCAAGTGAACGTATCCACCTGCGGCCAGGCCCCGTGTTCGAGGATCCACCGGCCGGCCATGATGTGGAAGCCGAGATCGCGCGAGACTTCCGTCCGCCAGGCCAGGAGCACGGCCAAGGCAGTCACGGCGAGGAGAACCGCCTTGCGAACCCAAGAGTCATCCCGCGGCTCCTTCGCAGGACTCCGCTCCGACGGCGTGCGCACCTCGCTCTGCCCGCACTGGCGGCGCTGATTGCCACCTCGGGCAGCACGGCTCTTGGACGACCGGGACAGGGCGAGCCCATCCCTACCCCGTGAGTCCGACGGAGTCCAGTGCGGACTCCGCGAGGGCGGCTCGGTACAAGACCCCAGCACCTCAAGCGCGCATTCGGGACACGTCACTAGAGACCTCGTGTGACAAGGAGCCGTTCCACCAGCGCCTCGAAGGCAAACCAGTCGCCGTTCTCTGCCTGGCAGAAGAGCTCGGCAGCAGTCGGTTGGTCTTGTCTGACTTGTTCCATGGCCGTGCGTGCGCGGGCTTGTCTGGGCTCAAGCTACGGGCGCGAGGTTGGTTTGGCCAAGTCGGCAGAACGTTACACTACCCTTGACCCGGGCTTGGGTTTAATCGGGACGCGATACCGATGATCGAAGGGCGTGCGGTAAAGAAGCTTCACGCGCTGGTATACCGCCGGTGGAATACCGATGTCCGCCAGATATAGTTCGCCCACGCGTTCCGTCAGCAGTCCAGTTTTTGGCAGTGCCACGGTCATTGTCCATCGCGGCGCAATCACCGCGCCGGGCGCGTTCCCCGTGGTGGCGTCCAGTCCTGAAGGAAGATCAAGCGCCAAAATGGGCGCCTTTGTCGCATTGGCCCACTCAATGAGCTGTGCTGCTCGGCCTCGTGGCGCACCACCCAGGCTGTAGCCGAGCAGCGCGTCGACAATGAGATCGGGTCGAGTGTCGATGAGCTGTTTCGAATCCACTTCCGTTCCCGGCGTCGAGGCGAACACCTTTCGCTGATATGCCGGCGCGGAATCCAAATGCTCTGTATCGGCCAGACAAAGCCATACCTTCGCTCCGTGGTTCGCCAAGTGGCGAGCGGCGCAAATCCCGCCGCCTCCATTCCCGCCCGGGCCTGCCAGCACAACCACGAGCGCGTCATGCCAAACCGGGGTCAGGAGCTGAATCGAGAGCGACGCGAGATTGCGACCCGCGTTCTCCATCATCTGAAACAAATTCGGCCCGCTCTCTTCCGTTGCGATTCGGTCGACCTCGCGCATCTGCGCCGCGCTGACAGCGGGAACTTCGACGCCTGCATCAGAAACGAAGCTTTTGATCATGGCTCGATTACCTCCATGGCGTGTAACGAAAAACGAGCACAGTGAAACGTGCGGGGCTCCCTTGGCGATTTGGAGGAATCGATGGTTGCCTCAGTTAAGTCATTTCTCAGTCGGCTTTCGTCTGCTGCGGACCGAGCTTCATGGCTTGGTCCGCTCTTCGCCCGCCTGACGCTGGCCGCGGTTTTTATCCCGACGGGTTGGGGAAAATTGCAGAATTTGGAGAAGATCACGGCCTTTTTCACGGAGCTGCACATCCCAGCTCCACACGTGAACGCAGTGGTGGCTTCGTCTACCGAATTCCTTGGCGGAATGTTGCTGCTCATCGGGCTTGGAGCGCGCCTGGTCTCACTGCCGCTCGCATTTACGATGTTGGTGGCCATCTTCACCGCCAAGCGTGCGGAGATCGATGGCATAACGACGCTCCTTGGATTCACGGAGTTCACGTATTTGGCCATGCTCGTGTGGCTCGCGCTGGTCGGACCTGGATCGGCCTCGCTCGACCGACTGTTTGGCTGGACCCGGCGGAGGACAACTGAACGCGCCCTCCAACCGACGGCGCCGACAGTGGGCTCGCGTTAAAGGCTGCGTTTCGGCGTACCATTTCCCGATCGTCCTTCATCTCGTTGCGCCGGACCGAGTGGAATTACAACAGGCCAAGCCGGCGCCCGTGCGTTTTCATTTTGGTGATTTTTTGGCGTCTTTCGTGACGTAGTATTGAAACAGAACAAGTAAGAACGGAATCACCGACTCAATAACCACCGGGATCGTCCCGGCAGTTCCGGGACTGCCGTACGTGATTCGTGCATAGATCCGTGCGGCTGCGCCAAGCGCTACGGCGCCGGCAAGAACATAAATCGTCGATGCGAACGCTTCTACCCTCAAAATCGCCCAGAAGAAGATGACGCCGATTCCGAGCATCATTGCGCCGAAAAACCGGAGGTCCGCGTCCAGAAGCAACGGAACGGTCGTTCCCTCCGCTAGCCAGCGGTTACCGAGGGGGCCCGGTCCCGTAGCTCCGAAAATCAAGGCTGGCCCACCGAATCGGAACAACATTAACAAACCGCTTATCACGTACAGGATCCGCAAAATTATGCGCTTCATTTTGTCCTAGGTGAGCTTTCGCCCCCCAAATATCGATCCGTGGGCGGAGTGAATACCACAGTGAGCACAGGCTGGAGGCTGGCGTTCTGATTCTCGCGGCTGTCGAGCTGTTTTGCCGAGCTGAACACCGACTCATCCGCAGCAATGAGCCCCCAGCCGAAATTCGTTTCGGGTGCATCGAGCCACCCCTGCACGTCCGCGGCCATTTGCTTCGAGCTCCAAGTGTAGGAACCAATGAAGGTGACGCTCAGGCTCGCGCTCGGAACGGGGGTAAAGTCCCCGCCGGGTGTGCTCCAGAAGTCTGTATCCCAGAACGTATGCAGCCACGTCGCATCACCAGCGGTGGCGTTCGCGCCTCTACCTTCGGTCCCCAACGCCAAGGAGGTGCCCTCGCCCCAATCGTTCAGCGCTGCTCGAAGATCTATGGTCATTCCTATTGCGAGGTGCGAAGCCGACACAGAAAGCGTCAGCCGCGTGTCGCAAATCTCGGAGCCTGCGGGAACGCTTCCAGCGATATCGAAGGCGATCACCCCCCGCCGCACGTTTCCTTGCCGGTTGGTGCCGACGAAGAAGTGCTGACCCCTCGCGTTGCTGACCGAACCTTGATCGCTTTGATAAAGCGTATTGTCCTTCAACGCTGGTATCCGCATCTCGTCTGCGAAAGCCAGCGCAGATATCAGCAGCTGCAGAGCAAAGGAGATCGCAAACATCGCGGTAATCCTGTGCTGCAAGCGGGGGATGCAATAGCTGGCTCGCAATATGGTCGAGTTTACACGCAGCATTTCTCTCGAGGATCCTTTCATCTGCTTGCGGATCTGAAATGAGCCGCGAGCCTGGCGCGGACGGTGGTGCGCGCCCGGTGGAGGAGAGCTCGCTGTTCCAGCGCTGAGAGGTGCACTGTTTCGCAGACCTCGGCCGAAGTCCAACCTTCGACATCGCGCAGCAACATCACCCGCTGTTGAGCGGGAGGAAGACTCCGCAACGCATTGAGCGTCTGTTCTCGAGCCGCTGCTGTCTCCAGCTGCTGGTCGGCCCACGCCTGTGGCGACTGTATCCACCAGCCTGCCCAGAGCGCGTGGCGGTCGTCGAAAAATGTCCCTGCGGACGGAAATTTTGCACATCTGTCGTCCTTTGTTTGCGAAGTCGTGGGCGAAACTGAAGACATACCCTGCGCGGCACGGAATCGCGCGCGCTCGACCAAAATCTGAAACATCCAGCACCTGACCGACACGCTCCCGTGGCTGGTCGCGGAACTCCCCAGCACCTCCGTCCACACCTCGCGCGTTACCTCCTCTGCAATGGCTCGGCTCTGCAGGAAGGTTTCAGCCAGTTGGACCATCGGGCAATGGTAGCGAGCGACGAGCATAAGGAATGCCGCTTCCTGCCCCTCTCGAGCAGCGGCCAACGCTTGAGAGTCACTGGTGGAACTCGTCACTGCATCCATGGTTCAGGTACCAAGGTCGGGAGCGACATCTCCGCCTCGTTGAAGGAGAGCACTTAGCCCAAGCAATGCGTCAGCGTTCATCGGTCCGCCCCTCTTCTCGCTGGAGTGTAATACGTATGTATATACATCTATCTAGCAAGCCGGGAAACTCCTTCTTTCACCTTTCAA
>DATFTC010000159.1:0-2726 GCA_035262305.1 Myxococcaceae bacterium
TCGGGGAATAGTCGCTTTCCGCTGCCGACGATCAACGGATGCACCCAGATCCGGTATTCATCGATCAGATCGTGTTGCATTAGTGTCTGCATCAGAGTGGTGCTGCCGTACATCTCAATGTTGCGGCCGGATTCCTGCTTCAGCCTTGCGATTTCCCGCGCGACATCACCTTTGATGAGCGTGGCGTTCCACTCCAACGGCTCTTTGAGCGTATTCGAAGCTACGAGCTTCGGAATGGCGTTCATCCTCTCGAGATATGGGCCCTCCTTGATCTTGCCCCACGCCCTGGAAAGAAGATTATAGGTGACGCGCCCGCATAGGAAATAGTCGCTCTCCATCAGGTTCTCGTACGATTCTCGTGCGGCTTCTTCGGTGAAGTATGGACCGGCCCAGCCACCTTGCGCCGTTTCCCCGAAGCCGCCCGGGTCCTGGACCACCCCGTCGAGCGTCACCAGCGTCGATACAACCAGCTTCCTCATGATCACCTCCTGATGTCCGCGCCCTCGATAACATAGCGCGCATGGCGGAAATCGCGGATGGCGACGAGCTTGACGCCATCCCACTTCAATAGGATGAAATACGCCGGCCTCGCCTGCGGTTCGCCTGGCTCGTACACCAGGATCGCCGGCCGCCCATCGATCTGGCCGGGAACGAACCGCCAGTCGTGAACCGACGCATAGTTGCCGAAATAGGTGCGGACCTCGCGGCCGCGCATGCGCGTCCGTGAGACCAGCTCGAGCCGCACATCCTCGGCCAGCATGTCACGGACGGCGTCGAAGTCGCGAGCGTTGAAGCGCTCTGCATAAGCGGCCAAGCGGGCGCGTTCCGGCCCGGACAGAGGCGGCGACGGTCGATCGTCCGGCTCGCCCGCCAACTCCCGAAGGCGCGCGCGCCCGCGGTGCAGCGCTGCCTTCACCGCCGGAACGCTCGCCCCGATGATGCCCCCGATCTCCTCGATCGAATAGCCGAGCACGTCCATCAGGATCACGGCGCTGCGCTGCACGACTGGCAACCGCGCGAATGTATGCAAGCTCGCAGCCGCGGCGGCGCGCTCCTCCGGCGTCGGCGCTGGATCGACCATCATTTCTGGATCTTCATCCGCGTTTGTCGCATCGTGCCGGGCGCGCCGGCGCACGAAATCGATCGCTTCATTGTGGGCGATACGGAACAGCCAGGCCTGCGGCTGCGCGATGCTTCCCTCGGCGGGAAAGGCCTCGATCGCCTTGATCAAGGCCTCCTGCATCACATCCTCGCCGTCGACGACCGATCCGGTCATGCGGGCGCAGTAGCGGTGCAGCTTCGGCCGCAGCTCGGCGATTAGGCGCTCGAGCTGCGCCAGGTCGCCCACTGGAAAACGAGCTTCCGTCAACGCACCCTCACGTGCCGAGGGCCGTCCGATAGCCGCCAACCAGCCTCGCCTCGCGCGATTGGGGCGCCTCTTCGCAGCGCTCGCCGATGCCGCGCCTGAAGCTCTGAAAAGCCGGCAGCTCGCCGAGCTCGAACCCGCCCGCGGTCCCATCCGATTTCAGATGGATGAAACTGCCGTCCTCGAGCTCGAGCACCATGTAGCTGACATCCTCGGGTGCCGTGGCTTGCAATGCCTCGAACACGCCCTCGATGAGGCGCCGATTCTCCGCCACCGCTTCCGGCCTCACTTTGTAGCGCACGAGCTTGTGCTTCATCGCACAGTCTCCATGGGTAGCGGATAAGCCTTGGTGGGCGTCTCGACGCGGACCTTTCGATCGCGCTGAAGCATCGCCGCGAACGGCTCCATGTCGGGGTTCTCCGTCTGGAGGAAACCGTTGCTGGCGAAATCTTCGACCGTGTGCTGATCGATCGAGACCAGCACATCGCGGAGATCGGTGCGACGATAGGCGCGGCCAGCGACATCGGTGAGCCTGCGCACCAGCGTCCGCTTGGCCTCGATCGGAATCCCCGGCGGTGCGACTATCTCGATGATGATCCGCGCGGGCTCCGACTGCACCGCCCAACCTTCCCCGTGCGTGACCGCCAGAAGGGGCGTGTGACCGACATTCTCGGAGGGCACCTCGTCGATGTATACCCGGTCGTCGGGCATCTGATAGGCGTCGGTCAAGGCCCGCAGTGTTCCTTCGATCAGCTCCTTCCTCGCTTCCTTGCTGAGCCCAGTAGGGCCTTTAATAAATGTAACTGGCATTTCGTTTCTCCTCGGTCAGGGACGGCGAGCTCGATTGCTGCCACCTATTCCAAAGACGATCCTCGAGAGCAAAAGGATTCGGTCGAGCGCAAAAACTTCATGCCCGTTTCCACAGAAGACGGGACAGAACTTCGCGCCCTCAGGAAGCCAGTTCCCGCAGCTGAAACACCCTTGCCAGCGGAGCCGAGCATTCCTGGCAGAACTTCGCTCCGGGTGATTCGGTGCTGGCAGCGCGGGCACTTCATGCAGCAGGTGCGCGGTGTCCGGTAGGCGCCGATCCGTCCGCGGAGCTCGCTTGCTCTTTTGGACGAGCGTCCGCACGCTCGACCCTGAACCACGCCGCGTAGAGCGCCGGCACAAACACGATCGTCAATACCGTCGCTACAACCAGGCCGCCGAGAATCGTGATCGCCTGCGGACCAAAGAAGTCGCTGCGCGCAAGCGGCACCATGGCAAGGATTGCCGCTGACGCGGTGAGCACGATGGGCCTAAAGCGCTGCACGGTCGACTCGACGATTGCGGTCCACGTGTCGAGGCCACTCTTCTCATC
>DATFTC010000160.1:0-3408 GCA_035262305.1 Myxococcaceae bacterium
TGTGCCGCACGTGAATGCAGACGGCAATGCAGACGGCGGCAGCGTTCCCTCGGTTCTGTTCCAGGCACCGTTGGGCACTTATACGGGTTGGAACATTATCCCGCCCCCGAGCCCCTATGCAGGCCAGCAGGACAGTCTGGCAGGCGGGTTCTGGCCCTTCTGGGATACAAAAGCGAACCGCGTGGCTAACGGTGATCCGCGCCCGTCGCTCGAGGAGCGTTATGGCACCCACCAGGGCTACGTTTGTGTCGTGACGGCAGCTGCAAACAGAAACGTCATGAAAGGTTTCCTTCTCGTTTCCGACGCGAACGCGCTGGTTTTGCAGGCGAGCCAAGGGAACGTGCTGGCGGCGCCTTTTGTGCCGACACCTGACAATATCAAGCTGGCCAATTCCTTGTGCTCAAGTTCAGAAGCACAGGCAATAACGGCAACGGGCTGGATACACTAAGACCGCAATCTTTCGCTGAAACATTCGGAATGGCGGATCAGGGTGACCCGATCCGCCATTTCATTTTACCAAACGCAAGCTCCGGATCCGTCTGCATCTGACGAAAATGGTTCGTTGGGATGTCCACCACCGCCTGTCACGACGGGGAGAAGCGATCTCTGGTCAACTCTCGTCCTGGCCCCTTGGCTGCTCTCAAGCCGATGATGCGGGACTCGACCTCTTTCAGTGATATTCTTCTCGGATGTCTGCTGGGAGGAATTTTCTGGCCTTGTACGCCCCAGACTTCAAACGCTACAGCTTCGCCACGCTGAACAAAAACCCCATCTGTACCTGCTTTCTGTACCAAGCAGATCAGCAAGTTGTGCAGCGACAACGAGAACCGCAACCGTAAGTGCGGTCGAGAGGATGCTGTCCCAACGCACCAGAAACCCTGTATTTATGGGCCTTTCTCGGTCCTGTCAGGCCCCGCTTTTGACCTTAACCGTTGGACCTCGGCAGGCGCAAGTCTCGCTGGCTCGCTGACCATTGGGAGGTAGTTAAGACTTCGCCCTCCAGACCTGCGGCGGAGGTAGAGAGAAGTAACGCCTTGCAACTAAGTTGTTGACCAAGGGATGGAGCATTGGCACGTGCGGCGTTGTCCACCAGGCGATGTCGGAGATTGCTGCCTCGCTTACCAGTACCTCGTGAACATCCGCCAGCAAACGCTTCTGCTCGTTCTTGCCCGACGAACTTAGCCGCTGAAACCACGCATCGCGGTGGATGTGGGCGAGCCAGGCGCCCTCGTCCCAGTAGCTCAGATCAATCCAGAACTTCTTGCGATTGCGCCGGCCAAATACCACGACGCCCCAATCTTCCTGGTGCAGGTCATCCTTGATCGCCAAACCCGGAACGCGGCGTAACAGCGCGGCGAACCATTGCGCACCGTCTACAGCGACAACGCCGTCCCCATAGGGCACAAACTCGGCCGAGTGCCGGAATGTCACGTACGTGCGACTGTGGCTCAAGTCCTGCGTCAGCCAGACCTGTGGCGGCGGCAGCGAGTTGTACTGCTGTGCCATCCGGTCGTGGACCAGCGGATGGAGCATCGGCACATTCGGGTCTCTCCACCACGCGACGCCGGAGATTGCCGCCTCGCTCGTCAGCGCGGCGTGAACATCCGCCAGCAAACGCCTGAACTCGTTCTGGCCGGACAAACTGCGCCGCTGCCGCCATGCATCGTGGTGGACGTGGGCGAGCCAGTGGTCCACCCCGTCCCAGCTGCTCAGGCCAATCCAGTACTTCTTGCCATTCCGTCGAGCATGCCACATGACGCCCCAATCTTCCTGGAGGCCCTCGATCTCCAAGCCCGGAACGCGGCGCAACAGCGCGGCGAACCATTGCGCTTCACGTTCTTGAAGAATGTCGTGAAAATCATCGTCATCCACAAACGCGGCCGGATGCCGGAATGTCACGTGCGTGCAAGGTTTCATGATGCAGCCCTGGTTGAGTTCCGCGCCAGCCGATCGCCTGGCATCCTCTCTGGTCGGGTCCCGTCCGTGAAAACGCGTGCCCCTGTTTGCAAAGCAAGAGGGGAAACTCGGCCAGCCGAGGGCAGGTATGGGACCCGAAAATTCCACAGCCTCACTCTGCTGCGCGAACCTCCCCTCCTGCGTCGGGTCCTGCCCGCCCTTTAGGCTCTGCTTCTGATGCCGACCAAGCGCGCGATCCTCGCCCGCCCGCGCCGGGTATCGTTCACGCCGGAAATGCTCGCGCTGTTCGCCGAGCTTGAGGCCGTGCCGGCGCGCGAGCGCGAGCGCGCAAAGTGGATCGGCAAGTCAAAGCAGCTTGCCGGCCTGCTCGGCCTCACGAGCGAATGGTGGACGATGAACGACGTGAACGACAAGAACGCGACGCCGTGCGTCCCGGACGGTTACGTCGCCTTCGATGATTGGCATACGTGTCGCCGCGTGCGTCTCGCGCTGCTCGATGCCATTGGCGGCGAGGCAGTCGATGAGTCGGATTGATCCTAATCGCTATCCACTATTTAACCGAATGGCAGGCGCCCTTTTCCAGGGCATCGGGCGATATGTTTCTTCCGAAGATCAGCTACCGGCCTTCTTGCTCGACTTCTTTCTCGAAACCGAAATCGACAGTCTACTAGCCGAATTGCAGCAGATTTCCTCGACGAATTTGAACGATGAAGAATGGGAAGAATATTGGTACAGCAGCCCAGCCGCTAGCGTTCCGAAAGACGCAAGGTCCAGCACTCGAATGGTACAGATGGTTATGGCGGAGATACGTGCCCGCCGAGAGGGCAAATGAGCTCGACGTGTTCGACGAGCGCGACAACCTTGTCGAAGTGCTCGATCATGTCCCCGATCTCGCGGTGGCGCATGCCGCGTTCGAGGCCGGGGCCGCGAAGTATCCCGACAAGCGCATCTTCCTGCGCGAGAAGGCGCGCGTGATCCGACGCAGTGACGAGCAGGATTAAGACGATGCCTACCTTCCTGTTTCGCTCCCCTGTCCCTACCGCAAACCTCACCCAGTAGCGAGCGAGCGCGAATCGGTTGATGCTGTCCGCGATGAGGGATGTTTGCAGACTGATCTGGTGGGCGCTGGTCGGCCTATTGCGCTCGAGGTCGGCGCTTGAAGTTGAGAATCTGGTGCTGCGCCAGCAGATCAATGTTCTGCGGCGGACAGGGCCAAAGAGGCCTGCCTTCAGCAGGACCGATCGATTGATTTTCGTCGGCCTCTGTCGACTGTTCCCCGATGTTCGAGCGGCGCTGGCGATTATCAAACCGGACACTGTGATCCGTTGGCACCGCATGGATTCAGAGCGTACTGGCGCTGGAAGTCGTGGTCGCGCGGCGGACGGCCGACCGTGCCGCTTGAGGTAAGTCAATTGATCTGTGACATGAGCGTTGCCAACCCGCTCTGGGGGTGCGCCGCGGATCCACCGCGAACTGCTCAAGCTCGGCATT
>DATFTC010000161.1:0-4250 GCA_035262305.1 Myxococcaceae bacterium
TCCATAGCTGAGGGCGGTGACCACTCCGGCCAGCTCGTGGCCGGGGATCGAAGGCGTCCGGTCACGGCCGAGGCGATCGATCCAGGTCGAGGGCCACGACAGCTCATCCCCGGTGAATCCCGACGCATGAACCTGAACAACCACATCGCCGTAGTTCGCGCCCGAGAGGCTGGCGAGCGACGCCCCCTGCGGCTCGGGCCGCTCCACCAGCTTCATCCCGGCCGTTCCCGCAGCCCGGTCCGTCACAACGATTGCCTTCATCGTCCGCCTCCGTGTCTCGAGTCCTCACCTGCACGGCTGCCGATGCTCGGGAGTCGGCTCAGTGCCCAAGTCCCACCGGACTCACGGTCAGACCTTGATCACCCAATCGTTACGACTGCCCGCGTTCAGCACGGCGTTGGGAACGACGGGAACCTTGATCCCCAGGTCATTGAAGGCAGCACGAATGCGTCCTGCGTGAATGGCCTCAACAGTCGCAATGCCAGCCTCCAGCTCGATGAGGATCGGGGATCTCAACTTGGTGGTATCGGATACATATCCGGCCGCGGCTCCGACCTCCAGCGCCAGCGCGAGCTTGGCGATATTGACGTCGCTGTCGAGATTGCCCAGTCCTTTATTAATTAAAGACGATAGGTCGTATTCTTTCTCCATTTTTATGGGGGTGCCGCCCAAGTTGATAATTGCATTTCCTACGAGATCTTGATGCTTCTCGTGGTCGGCCCTGTTCTGAGCGGCAAGGCCAAGGACGACCCGGCCGACCTCGGAAGCAGTAAGCTTGTCGGCCGCAACGCGATAGGCCCATATGCCCCGATTTTCGAAGAAAAGGGCCCCGTTCAAAATCTCGATGTCGTTGACCTTGTCCTCTTCGGACATGCCTTTAAGCGTAGCCATCGCCCTCATCCTCCCTGCGTTAGCTCGATGCACCTGCGCGGGGCCGTCCTCTGAGCGGACGGGCACCTCGAAGGCGGCGTAAGAACCTGCGGATCCGATCCAGCGAAATCAAGGTCGCGCTCGAATGCCCCGGTTCGGGAAGGCAGGCGCTCCGGCTGGGATTCCAGCGCTTCCCTCGGCGGTTCCTCCCAGAGCCGGGTGGCGAGGCTTCTGGCGCAAGGACGCTGGCCGATCAATCGCTTGGTCCTTGCTCCTCACGCCGAGCTTCGCCCGCCGAGAGCGTAGCCGAGTTCCCAAACCTTCGGCTCGGTCCGGGCTAGTTGGCGAGAAGCTCGAGCTTTCTCTCGTACGCGAGGCGCTCGGCTCGGCTCCTGGCTAGAGCAATGGCGCGCTGGTAGAGTGGCCGCGCCTCGTTTCGGGCGCGTTGAACAGAAGATAGAGCGCGTGTTGTACAGAGGACTGTCGAGCGAGGACCTCCTGTAGTTCGCTCACGTCGTGAAGGCGACCGAGCTCGTGAAGTCGCGCCCGTCCCCGATGCAGGCGCCTCTCGATCGTCTGGGTATCTACGAGGAAGGCACGAGCGATCTCCGCCGGGGACAGACCGCAGAGCAGTCGCAGGATCAGCGTCACCTGGGTCTCTTGCGACAAGCCCTGGTGGCTAGGTATTTCCGGGGCGCCTCTACGAAAAATGTACATGAATTTCGGCATATTCAATGTACTTCGGGTCCGGATCCGAAGGCCTTCGTGCGTTCTCGAGCCAGGATACGCAACATAAGGAGGAGTCAAAATGAGAAAGCTGATTGAGTCGACCTTGGTGTCGCTGGACGGTGTCGTCGGGTCGCCGGAGAAATGGGCGATGCCATTCTGGGATGACGAGAACAAGAGGTACGCGCTCTCCCGTCTCTCCGAGGTTGACGCGTTCTTGCTCGGGCGCGCGACGTACGAGAAATTTGCGGCGAGTTGGTCACAAATCAGAGGTGACGACTACTTCGACAGGATCAACAGCCTCCCCAAATTCGTCGCCTCGACGACTCTGCGGGAGACCACGTGGAATGCCAGGCTCATCAAAGGTGATGTTGCTGAGGAAGTCTCCAAGCTGAAAAAGCAGCCTGGCAAGAACATCATGAAGTACGGGACCAGCCAGCTCGATCGCGCGCTGATCGAGCACAACCTCATCGATGAGTTCCACTTTTCGATCTTTCCCATCGCCGTCGGAAGCGGCCCCCGTCTCTTTGACGGCATCGATACCGCCCGGCTGAGGCTCAAGCTCACCGGCACCACCTCGCTCCGCAACGGCGTTGTCGTCCTCAGCTATCTGCCGACGTGAAGCCTGTAACGGCAGCCCCTCGGCGGAAAGAAGGTAGTGAATGGGGCATGTCCGTCGAAGGCTTCTTTCAGCAGTTCACTTTCACCCTTCGAAAGTGGTGCATTGTGGAACCCGAGGTGATGATGTTCTCCCGGATTGCATCAACGTGATGACGACGTCCGCTTCAACCCTGCTCGAACTCAGTGCGTCCCGCGAGCGATTTCTCGAGGTTGTCGCGGACATTCGTCCGGAGCTCCATCGATTCTGTGCGCGGATGATAGGATCTGTTGCCGACGCCGAGGACGTTCTGCAGGACACGTTGGTCCGTGCCTATGCCTCGCTTTCAGAGCTGAGTGATACGGCTCGACTGCGATCCTGGCTTTTCCGGATGGCTTACAACCAAGCGATCGATTACTTGCGCAGCTACGAGCATCGAATGCGCGATTCGCTCGACGACACGGTCACAGACGAAAGCGCACGGAGCGACGACACGACTCCGGCGGATGAGGCGCTCGCGCGTGAGGAGGCCGTTCGTGCTGCGATCACGCGATTCGTCGAGCTGCCACCGCTCCAGCGCAGCTGCGTCATCCTCAAGGACGTCCTCGACCACTCCCTTCAGGAAATCGCCGAGCTGCTCGAGATAAGCGTTCCCGCGGTCCAAGCGGCGCTACACCGCGCACGAGCCCGACTTCGCGAGCTCCAGGAATCGGTGCCGGATGGGCCAACACCGAAGCGTGGCATCTCGAACGGCCTCGCGCGCTACGCAGTATTGTTCAATGCGCGCGATTGGGCCGGATTGCGTGCAATGCTCGCCGCCGACGTCCGACTCGATGTCGTTTCGCGTTTTCAGCGCCGAGGTCGAGACGCGACCGGCGACTATTTTACGAACTACGAACGACTTCCTGCGTGGCAGGTGGCGCCCGGCTGGCTCGACGGCCGAGAAGTGCTTGCCTTCTTCCACGAGCGTGGCGGCGCGCGGCCAAGTTACTTCATCGAAGTCGTGGTCGTTAATGAGCAGGTCGTGTCGATCCGGGATTTTCGGCACGTGCCCTACGTCGCGCGTGACGCTCAGATCGAACTCGCACACGCAATCAGCGCGTAGGGATTCATGGGCACTTCGCGCGTGCCGCGACCCGCTGCCCGCCGCGTTGGCCGCCCAGTCTGGATGGCTCGTAGGAGACGTCTCCATGTAAACGGCATTGGCCTGGCTCAACCTCATCTGGCGACAGTTTGGAAGGTGCGCACCATTTCGACGGTCTCAATCGTCTTCAGCATTGAAAGGATATTCAAATGCCCGTCGCATACCTCGATCTGCCGTCCGGCCTTGCGGTCGATATCAAGAAAAAACTGGTCAAGGAGGTCGCCGACTCAATCCACCACGCGTACCTGATCCCCGACACGCGAGTCTTTCTTCGCGAGTGGCCTGCCGAGCAGATGAGCATCGACGGTCAGCTCGGCAGCCCAATGCGGCCTATCTGTGATTTCGTCGTCCCGCCAGGGCTACCAGTCGAGGCGAAACGGCAGCTCATCAAGAGAGTCAGCTCTGCGATCTCCGAGGCATGCAATCTACCGCGAGAGGACGTCCCGCTTCCGAGCGGTAAAAAGGTCAGCACAAGATGGGTACTCGCATTCTTCAGCGAGTATCCGTTC
This sequence comes from Myxococcaceae bacterium, assembly GCA_035262305.1. Taxonomy (GTDB): domain Bacteria; phylum Myxococcota; class Myxococcia; order Myxococcales; family Myxococcaceae; genus DATFTC01. The sequence continues at coordinate 3,848 of DATFTC010000161.1, forward strand.
GAACAAGCGGCGCTCGACGACCTCATGGCGTTTGAGAATCCGATGGTTGTGGAATCCATGGAGGCAGCCATGCGAGGACAGCGTCGAGGAGGCAAGTGATGCCGCTCGCCACCACGCCTGATTACGAGGGCAGAGTGTCGGTGGCCCGCCTTTGCGAGAGGTTCTACCTCGACGCCGGCGCGCTGCGTCGCTCTTGAAAGGCTCGAAGCCACAGGGCTCTTGCGGCGATCGGCCGGCGACGCGCAGGATAGTGAGGAGCAAACCCATGCTTCGGACAGAATCGAGCTTCGCCCGCGCTTTCGCGGTCTTCGCGATCGTCGGTGTGATCGCAGCGCCGGTTCACGCGCACCGGATTGTAGCGACAATTCCGGTAGCGGGTCTGCCGGTAGGTCTTGCTTTGTCG
>DATFTC010000162.1:0-3210 GCA_035262305.1 Myxococcaceae bacterium
GGCGGCCTTCTTCTCAGCGTCCGCGCTCGTCAGGTTCACCAGTGTTGGAGCGATGTCGAGGTGGGAGGTGACTGCCTTGCAGCGCTTGCCCCCGGCGTGTGCGGGGTGCACGACGATCAGCGGGACGTTGTTCTGCTCCCGATATGACGTGGCGCCTTTCGAGTGCAGGCGATGCGCCCCATCGAGGTCCCCATGGTCCGAGGTCAGCACGATGATCGTTTTGGAGGCAAGTCCGAGCGCCTCCAGCTCATCCAGCAATGGCACGATGTTGCGATCCACGTCGCGCAGGCAGTTGAGGTAGTAGTTGTGCCGCCGGCGCCACCGCCAGTCTTCATTGGGGATGTGCCCCACCAGCGCATCGTGCGCTTTGAGGTAGTCGGCGTGTGCGGCCGGCCGTCCCGGGACATCGAGTCGCTGCGTGTAGGTGGCCGGCAGCTCGAATGTCCACTGCCACGCATACAGGGGGTTCGCTGGTTCCGGCTTGATGTGGCCGAGAATGTTCCGGGCCTGGACGCGTTCGCCGGGGCGGTCTGTATTGAGGAACATGATGTCATGCGGATTGACCAGGTTCACGGCGAGGAACCACGGTTTGCCCTGCGCCGCAAGCTCCATGCCCTGGTTACGCAGCCAGGTCACGCCCATCGCCGAGATGATCCCATCGTGTAGGTATCCGCCCTGCTCGTGCGCGATGATGTCGCCCACACCGAAGTAGTCGGAGAACCCGTAGGCCTCCATTTCCTTGGTGAAGATCTTCATCGGCGTCCCGAGCTCGTTGACGGTCTCGAACTCCTTGGTGAGGTGCCACTTCCCCTTGTAGGCCGTGTAGTAGCCGGCGTCCCGCAGCATGTCGCCGATGGTGGGGAGATCGGTCGACATGCTGGTAATCCACGGGAAATTCGTATTGTCGAACATCTTCGTCCGCTGGATGTGCTGGCCCGTGTAAAGCACGGACCGCGACGGCGTGCAAACGCAAGAATTGATGCGGTGGTTCTCGAAGACGATCCCCTTCTTCGCGAGGCGCTCGTGCGCCGGCAGCCGATAGTCCTTGGGCAGCTCGCCCGGACGGAAATAGCGCTCCTGATCGGTCAGAATGAACAGGATGTTGTACTGGCCCCCCGGCGTGGGTGCCGCTTCAGCGCGCGGCTGGCCGGAGGCGGCCGAAGCTCTGCCGCTCCCGAACACGCCTGACCCACTCGTCGCGGCCACCGCGGTCATCCCGATCATCTTCAGAGCTTCTCTGCGCTCCAGCTTCACTCCGGCCTCCTTCGTGCTCGCCCTGGTCGAGGTTCGTTCCCTTCTCCTGCCGCCAAGCATTCGACTAGCATCTGACGATTCACCCCGCGAAGTCTGCTCATGACGTTCGGACAGACCGTCCGCACGCGTACGGTCGCCCTGAGCGACCGGAGTCAAGCCACGATTCGAGTCACGCCACGTTGTCGCCAGATAGTACCGGACCTTGCGAGCAGCGCGGCAAGGACGAGCAATGCTCCAGTGCGCATGACTTGGTCTCCTCGCCTGCGTCTTGGGCCCGGCCTTCGCGAAGGACTGGCAAGCGGGCCGGCCGGGATTGTAGCAGCGGCAGATCGAGACCTGGGAAAAACTTCCCTCGGCTGGATCGCCGCCACGGCAAGCGCGAGGATTACCTGATTGCTCATTAGGGAGCCTGCCCGGAAGGTCGCTTTGATTTGAGGGATTCCAGGCCTAAGCTGCCGGTGCCACACCGGATGCTGTAAGTTGCCTTACAAACTTTCGCGACGGCTCCAAGGCCGGGGGAGGGACTCGAACCACCCTCAGAATTCGAATTCCCGGATACCCGATGTTGAGTCAACGTACTCGAAACGCGTGATTCCGAACAGCTATCGCGTGGCGGGCAGTAAACACGGGTTCGAATCCCATTGGAGCCACCAACTTGGGACGAGTTGACGCGCTTCGCCCTCGATGAGCCGATCGAGGGCAAGCGTGCCTCGGAAGTGGTTGCCGCGTTGCTGGTCATGCAACGGCGTCATCTTGCCCTGGAAGCCACCTTGCAAGGAACAAAGTATTACAAGGAGGACAGCCTGAACTAGGCGACCAGACAGTCGGCCGTCGCCTCGCCCCTGCGGCGACGGCCGATTTGATCGGAATAGCTATGGAGCTGGAGATCGCGTCCCTAACTTAGGCTTTTTCGCTTCTCGACGATGATCAGCGTCCGCTGTTCGGCGCTCAGCCAAGGGGGAGCTGGTATTTCCGGGGCCCCCCGGCAGGCCGCCGCATGGCGGCGCACTGGCTTCAATCTTTCCTATGCGCCAAGACTGGAGAATGGTCATGGGTGAGAGACTGACCAAATCAAGACCGTCCTCGCTCACGCGTTGGGTTCCCGCGTTCGTCTGGCTGGAGTGCTACGAGCCGACCTGGCTCCGGGCGGATGTCGTAGCCGGATTGACGGCAGCGGCGGTGGTCGTTCCGCAAGCGATGGCCTACGGCGCCATTGCCGGGTTGCCGTTGGTCGTGGGGCTTTACACCGCGCTGCTTCCGTTGGTGGTGTACGCCGTGATGGGAACATCGCGTCCGTTGAGCGTAACTACGACCTCAACCATCGACTGGGTCTGCAACCGACCGGCCGATGGCAACAGCGGCTTGGTGCTGCAGTTGGCACAGGATGCCGCAGACGTGTTAGGGTCGGCCACAGTGACCGCGTCGTCGGGAGGGACGCCTCGCTCCTACTACCGGGGGATTGTGTCTGGCGACACCTTGATCACGAAGACGTGGACTGACCTGACCGGGAGCTTCACCCGTTGCCGGCGACCGGATGATCGGGCCGTTCACGGGCTTGACCTGCGCGGGGAGGATCACGGTGCCCGCAGGTAGCCCGACCGAGCGGGAACCTAGCAGCCGTCCCCTTCTTCTCCATTCGTCCGGAATGTTGCCGGTGAGGCGGTGATCGAATCATCGGAGCAGGATTGGATCCACGCTGGGAGAACAGCCAATGGGATGGAGGCGCTCGGATGTCACCAAATGCTCAGCGACGTGCTTCCTGACTGGCGCGTTGCTGTTTGGCTTCTCGCTGACGGCGCTCGCGCAAGAACCTGCCGAAAAGGCGAAACCGGATCCGGCGAAGGTGCGCGCGCTCCCGACGGATACCAAGGCATGGAAGGGCGACTTCGACGGCATGCTCGAGAGCCGGAACATTCGGGTGTTGGTTCCCTACAGCCGCACGCTCTACTTCAACGA
>DATFTC010000163.1:0-17003 GCA_035262305.1 Myxococcaceae bacterium
CTGCCATCTTTTTTGCCCTTGCTACTTCAACACCAGCCCGGAGGGGGGACACCACTGCGAGTTCAACAATGCGATCAAGATCACCGAGGGCCACGTCGGCGATGTGAAGGTGGACGGCGCCAAGGTCTGGCTGTCCGGGAATCTCGGCGCCGACTTTTCCAAAGGCCACATGAAGGGCGCGGTGATGACTTTCGATACCGACGTGACGCCAAAACAGCAGGAGGCGATCAAATTCCTGATGGGAAAGATCTACCCGGTTCAGTGGGGGAAGATGGAGACGGCGGTCGCGCCGATCCTCTGGGAGGTGAACGGGGAGAATGCCCATGCCAAGCTCGGCAAAGGGGAGGGCGAGGTAGTGCTTAAAGGGGTCAAAGCCCCGGACGGCACGCAGAGCGTCCTCAAGGACGTGGCCTACTGGGGAGCGCAGAAGAACAGCGGCTTCAAGCTTGCCAAGAGCGAGCACCACTACAAAGGGCACGGCTACGACTACAAATACAAGGACCGCAATGGATTCATGATCTCGATCGAGTCTTCCGGCAACGTCGAGACCAAGCTATAAAGCTATCGGTACTAGGTCATGCGTAGGTCGGCAGGAGCGATGCTCGTCGCCTCCGCGCTGTGCGCGGCTGGGGTCATCGCCTGCAAGAAGCCCGATCCGGCCGCAATACACCGTGAGAAGGGCGACGAGCTGTTCGAGAAGGATCAATGGGCGGCAGCAGCGGATGAATACGCTCTGTCGCTGCAGGCGGATCCGAAGCAAGACAAACTCTGGGAGAAAAAGGCTGTCGCCCACATGAAGGCTGGCAAGCCGGATCTGGCGGCTGCCAGCCTCCTGAAGCAGGTCGACAATGCAGCCACGCCGAAGGACCGGGCCGAGATCTATCGCAAGGTCGGCGGCATCTACTTGGAACAAAAGAAGCCGGACGAGGCGGAGAAGTACTTCCTCGAGGCTTTGAAGGCTGACCCGAAGGACCAGGATTCGCTCGCCTGGCTTGGCGAAATTTCGTCAACACGCGGAGGCGCGCGCGCAGGCTCGCTGGTGGCGGTGCCTGCCCACCTGGACAAGGCCATTGCTTACTACGACCAGGCAATCGCGGTGAATCCAAACAATCTAATGGCCTACGTCAACAAGCGCATAGCGCTGTTCAAATACATGAGCTACGAGCAGCGGCTGAAAGACGCCGCGGAGCAAGACGTTAAGGCGGCTCGCGTGGACCGCGCCAAGATCGAGCGAGCAAAGGCGCAAGCGCAGCAACACGAGGGTCGCGCCGCCGACATGAAGCGACAAATCGACGAGCTGGGGACGAAGATCACCGAGCTTCAGAAGGAAGCTGCCTCGGCCAAGGCCAAGAAGTGACGCGGCGCTGAGCGCGCCGACCCTGATATCGTTGTCGACAATCTCAATCAGCTCGTCGACGCATTGAATCGCTCGGCCTCGTGAGCAACCGTCGAGCTCGCGCCCTACTACAACTCGATGAGCATGCCGTCCTCAGCCAACTCGGCTCCCTCGGCCGCGACCTGGGTCCTGTGCGCAAGCATGTCTTCGCGCATGTGCGTCAAGACCATGCGCTTGCATCGCAGCTCGGTGCGCCGCGCGATCAGGGTACGGTAATCGAGATGGTATGGCACGCGCCTCTCGAAGAAGTACGATTCGCAAATGAAAAGGTCTGCACCGGCCGCCAGATCAACGAGCGCATCAGTCCACTCAGTATCCCCGGAGTACGCGATAATTCGCCCCGTGAGCTCGACGCGGATGCCGTGAGCATTCGCTCCTGGCGTGTGTACGACGGGCAGCGCTGTAATGGACGTGCCGGCCACCGCCTTGGTCACCCGACCGAGCTCGACGAATTCAATAGCGAACGGCTTATGGCTGCTTGAGGATCCGGGAAACAAAACTTCCATCGCCTGGAGCATTCTTTGCTTGACGCCAGGAGGTCCGGCGATGACCAGCGGTCGGGAACGCCGGCTGAACTGCGCGTCGAGGACGAAGAATGGAACTCCTCCGAAGTGATCGCCGTGCAGATGGCTGAGGACAATGGCATCGATCGAGTCAGGTGTGACAGCGTGACGCTTGAGTGCGACGAGAGAGGACGCTCCGCAATCAATCAGCAAGCTTCGAGTGTCATGTATCAGGCGGAAGCAAGTCTGGAACCGACCACCACTGCCGAACGCATCGCCGGAGCCGATGAACTGGAGCGAAATCATTTGGCTACCCTGCCACTCTCGGGTATTGACCGCAAACACCAGCATCATGAAATCGATCGCACGCGTTTTGGCCTTCATTGCGACGGTGGCATTGATCGTGGGCTGCGGCAGCGAGAGCCCGAAATCAGTTTTGTTCGTGGGTAATAGCTACACCTTCGCAAGGGTCGATCCAGCGTTGAGCTACAACGCCGCCAACGTCACGGACCTCACTCGACCAAGACCCGATATTCCCGATTCGGCATTCAATAATCTTGTTGGCACCAATCCTTGGGAACCCCATCCCTGGGGTGGGATCGCAGGCATCTTCAAAAAATTCATCGACGAGGTGGGCCTCAAATACAACGTGTCGATTTCAGCACGCAACGCTGCCTCGCTGCGTGGGCAATTCCTCAACACCAGTCCTGCCAATTGGGATATGCGCGGCAATGTCGCATCCAGCACATGGGATATCGTTGTCCTGCAGGAGCAGAGCGATGCCGCGTTGCCTGCGGGAAGAGGAAAAAATGCCAATCTGCCGCAGTTCAATGCGTACGCAGACAAGTTTGAACACTACATTCACAACGGCGCAGCCGAGACGTACACCGAAACCGATCTTTTGGGCGGTCTATCGGGGTGCATTGCCACTGGCCAGTCGGCCTCGGCGTGCAATACTCCGCGCGTCATTTCGGAAAACTCGCATGCGAGCGCACGCACCAAAGTGTATCTGACACAGACTTGGGCGCGCCCGGACATGGTGTTCTCGCACTTAATTACGACGCCGGACACCACGACCTCCGATGGACGGCCGATCGTCGACACCAGCACCGCCGGCGGACAAGCGACGCTTTATTACTCGAGCTTGGCAGACATGACAAAGGACCTGCACACGTCGTTCTACACCAAGGCAAGCACAAACCCGAACTTCGCCGGTGTCGTTCCAGTGGGAGACGCATTTCAGAGCGCAGTCGACCAGAATCTCGTCAAGACGAGCGACTTCTATAATTCGTCCGGGACTTACAACGTCGCTCGTCCCGGCGACCCGATGAATCTTTGGTGGGACGACTATCTCCATGCGAGCAAGTACGGTTCGTACTTAGACGCGCTGGTCATGTTTGGAGCCATCACTGGACGGGACCCGCAGTCGCTCGGCTCCAACGAGCAGGCGGCGCACGACCTCGGCATCTCCAGCGCCGACGCTCGTACGCTGCAGCAGGTTGCCGGCCAACAGCTCGGTTTCCCGCGAGCGTCGCACTAGCGTCGGGCGTACGCCGCAGAATTTGTCCGAATCCGACCGTGTCTTTGGTAGATTGCGTCTCGCGAGGTAAACGATGCATCGACGAGATTTTCTGATTTCCTCGGCCGCCGTTGCCGGCGCGGCGCTGTCTCACGCGGCTTTGGGCAAGGATGAGCCGGCTCGGCTCCCCGTCGGGCAAGCGGTTCCGAAGGTCAGTCCAGCTGGAGAAAGAGGGATTCCATCGAACAACAAAGTAGTTGAATTGATGCAAGTCCCGGTTGAGCAGCGCGGCCTGGACTGGCTGAGCCAAGGCTTGCAAGCGGCCGTAGAGATCGAGTTGTCGGCGCTGCCGCCATATCTTTGCGGCATGTGGTCCATCGTGTCTCAACGCGGACCGGCTTACGATCTCATTCGCAGCGTGGCAATCGAAGAAATGCTTCACATGGGGTTGGCCTGTAACATGCTCACCGCCATCGGAGGCGCACCTCAAATCGTACAGAGTTACCAGAAGCGGATCATTTACCCCGGACCCCTCCCGGGTGGTGTTCGGCCGGAGCTGACGGTATATCTGGCTGGTTTGACGCAGAGCTATTTGAAAGATGTATACATGGAGATCGAGTACCCGGAAACCGGACCGGTTGTATTGGCTCTTGGGGAGATATATCCGACCATCGGCTCGTTCTATGGCGCGATTCTCGAAGCCTTCCAGCAGCTCTCTCCAGATCTGACCACGAAGAACCAACTGACGTCGCCGATCGGCCTCTACGTGATTGAAACACTCAATGACGTCGAGAGAGCGATTACCGAGATCAAGGAACAGGGCGAAGGTACCTCGAAATCGCCCTTGGCCGAAGACTTCGGCGGCGAGCTGGCCCACTATTATAAATATGCGGAGATCTTTCAGGGCAGCGCGTTGATTCAGGTAGATGGCGTGTGGCAGTACGCTGGAGACCCCATACCGTTTCCCGACGTCTACCCGATGGCGCCAATTCCCGCCGGCGGTTACGAGGATCCGCCGGACGCTGTCGTCGCCGGCCTGCGAGCCTTCAACGATCAATTCGCTGCGGTGCTCACCAACCTGGAGTCCGCCTGGGCGAATGGAAGCATGTCCGATTTGAGCGCCTCCGTAAGCGCTATGTTTCGACTGCGGTCCCTGGCAAGAAACCTGATGCAGATTCCCTTGCCCGACAAGAGCGGCGTCTACGGACCGGACTTTAGGTTACCGCCTTAACGAGCGTCCTCGCTTCCTAGCTGGGCGCTTGCAGCACGTAGTCGTAAGTTTTCGCCGCGAATCTGCCCCGGAGCTTTTTCGCACATGCGCCCAGAGAATTTCCCTAGCGCCCCCGCCTGGGTTGTCAGGGGTAGAATAGAGCTTTCATTCTACCCCTGAGCTGTCGGGGTGGGGGCTCTCTCTCGCTCGCCCGACCCACAAGCTCGCTTCGGCTCGCCTGGCGCCCGAGCCATCAACGGCGGCTGCTGTCGTCGAGAATCGCCTCTGCGTCCAGGGTAATCTCAACGATATTGCCGACCACGATGCCATTGCGGGGCAGCGGCGAATTCCAATGCACGCCGAAGTCCTGGCGATTGATCTGCGTAGTAGCGTGAAAGCCAGCTCGCGTCTTGGGACCCTTGTCGACGCCGTTCTCCCACCACGGCGTTTCCCACTCTCCCAGATACGTCGTCTTGAGTGGCACCTTCTTGGTGATGCCGCGAATCGTCAAATCGCCGGTGACGATGTAGTCGTGGTCGCCCAAAACCTGGACTTCATTCCCGTCGAAGGTGATTTGAGGAAATCGCTCGACGTCGAGGAAGTCCGCGCTTTTTAAATGAGCGTCCCGATCGGGCTCCCCCGACCAAAGCTTTCGCGTGTCAATTCGGACGGACACCGATGATTTCGCAGGCTCGCGGGGGTCAAATACCAGAGTCCCCTGCACGTTCTTGAACTGCCCGCGCACGTAAGTAACCATCATGTGGCGCACGCAGAACTCAGCGGCTGTGTGGCCCGGCTCGAATGTCCATTTCATCGCGTCTTGGTTGTGCAGCGACCGCCGCACCACCCTCCTCAGGTTGGGATAGCAAACATTCACGTCTTCTCCGACTTCCGCTACTCTTTTTGCCCCGGGCAGGTTGCTTTTGTTTCTTAGTGGCCCCTGCTGGTCCGCCGCGAGCGAAAAGCAGGGCGAGCGAGCCGGCGCCCTGCTCGACCCCGTGCTCGGACTCCAGGAACGGCTTTGGGCTGCCGCCTGTTTTTGCTAGGCTGCGCCGCCCTAAAAGGGAAGAGCTATGTCGGAAGCGATGATCAGCATCGAAGGCCTGAGCAAGTCGTACGGAACAACTCAGGCGCTTCGCGGAGTCAGCTTTGAAGTACCACGGGGACAAGTGGTTGGATTCCTCGGTCCCAATGGCGCAGGCAAAACGACCGCGATGAGGATATTGGCCGGCTACGCCCTGCCCACCGCCGGGACTGCCAAGGTCGCCGGCATCGACGTAGTGCTCAACTCGCTCGCATCGCGCCGGATGATCGGCTACTTGCCGGAGAACAATCCACTCTACGAAGAGATGATGGTCCTGGACTTCTTGGCGTTCGTCGCGCAGGTGCGAGGAATTGCGCCCGCCGAGCAACGGCAGCGCATCAAGAATGCGGTCGAGCACTGCGGACTCAAGAGCGTCATCAGCAAGGACATCGGCCAACTCTCCAAGGGCTTTCGTCAGCGCGTGGGTTTGGCTCAGGCCATCATCCACGACCCGGATTTGCTCATTCTCGACGAGCCGACCAGCGGCTTGGATCCCAACCAGATCGTCGAGATTCGCCACCTGATCAAGGAGCTTGGGCAGCAAAAGACCGTCATCCTGAGCACGCACATCCTGAGCGAAGTTCAAAGCACCTGCAGCCGAGTGCTGATCATCAACGAGGGCAAGCTGGTCGCCGACGACTCGCCGGAACGGCTCGCCCTCGGTGAAGGTGGCACCATCCATGTCGTGCTCACTTCTCGGCTCGGCAACGCGCTTCAAGCGGCAGAAGTGCAGAGCATCCTCGCGCACATTCCGGGGGTGTCTTCAGTGGAAACCGCAGAGGCAGAGGGGGCCGGCACGCTGGGCTTCGCCCTTGGGTACGGGAAAGAGGACCCACGGCGCGCTCTTTTCGAAGCTGCAGTCAAGAATGGTCTGTTGCTCCTCGAGGTGCGGCGCAAGCACGTCAGCCTCGAAGAGACGTTCCGCAAGCTCACCGCCGGCGAGGGAGCACCTTCGGGTCCCTCGGCTGAGGCGGCGTAGAGCTGCGGCGGCAAACTGTTGTTGAGAGGTCCTGATGAGCACCGCACTGGCAGTGGCAAGGCGAGAATTCAAGACGTTTTTTCAATCGCCGATCGCGTACATCGTGATCGGCGTCTTCCTGTTGGTCACCGGATGGCTCTATTTCAGCACGCTCTTCCTCGGGGGAACTGCGTCGCTGCGCTCCTTCTTCGGTTTTGCGCCGGTCCTCTTCGTGGTCTTCGCCCCGGCGGTCACGATGCGATTGCTCGCCGAGGAGCGTAAGAGCGGAACGCTGGAGCTGTTGCTGAGCATGCCGATCAAAGACTGGGAAGTGGTGATCGGTAAATTCAGCGCCGCCTTGGCAATGGTAGCGGTCGGGCTGCTCTGGACCCTGCCCTACCCGCTCTCGGTTTCCAGCCTCATCGCCAGAGGCGTCAGCTTCGATTGGGGGCCGGTGCTCGGAGGCTATTTTGGGCTGTTGCTCCTCGCCTCGAGCTTCCTCGCGCTCGGGCTGTGGGCGAGTGCGCTGAGTCGAAATCAAATCGTCGGTTTCATCATCGGACTCTTGCTCTGCTTCGCCTTCTACTTTGTCGACAAGTTCGCGTTCTTGCTTCCATCGTCGCTGGGCGAAATTCTCCAATTTCTCTCCGTCGACTACCACTTTGAAAACATCGCCCGAGGCGTCTTCGATACCCGAGACGTCCTCTTCTACCTTTCACTCACCACAGCCGGGCTGATGCTCACCACCCGCTCCCTCGCCGCGGCCAGGCAGTGAGGCACTCGATGCGCATCGACTCCAAGAATGCAAACGTTTTCCTCCTCGCTGGCCTGGGCAGCCTGGTCCTCCTGAACATCATCGGGCTGCGGGCGTTTACCCGCGTCGATGTGACGCGCGACAAAACCTATACGCTGTCCAAGGCATCGAAGGATACGATGAGGGCGCTGCAGGATCCGATTCAGGTCAACGCGTATTTCACCGAAAAGCTCCCCCCTCCCTATTCGGGAAACGCCCGCTACGTTCGAGATCTCCTGGAGGAATTTCGGGCAGCGTCGAAAGGCCAGCTCAGCTACCAATTCATCGACCCGGCGGCGGACAAGGAATCCAGCAAGGAGATGAAGCGCGACATCTTTGGCCGAATGGTCCGCGAGCCGACCGCAGTGGAAAAGGACCTGGCCAGCACGGGGATCAAGCCGGTGGAGATCCGGGTCATCGAATCGGATCAAGTCCAGACCAAGCTCGCCTACATGGGAATTGCCGTCAATCATCAGGAAAAGAAAGAAATCATTCCCCTCATCCAAAACACGCAGACACTGGAATACGACCTCACCTCGAGCATCCGAAAAATGACTCGGCCGAAGACCCCGGTCATCGCCGTCCTTCAAGGGCACGATGAACCCAGGCTGGAAGAGAAGTTGACCCGACTGCACGCGGTATTGAGCCAAACCTACCAAGTGAGGCCGCTCGATCTCTCGTCCAAGGACAAAGTGGATGACGACGTGGACGCGCTTCTGATCATCGGCCCCGTCAAGCCGGTGAAGGAAAATGAAATCAAGGCGATCGACCAATTCCTGATGCAGGGGAAGAGCGCGGCATTCCTCGTCGACTCGGTCCACGTGGACCTGAAGACGTTTCAACCCATGGACACCGAGCATGGGCTGGCGCCGCTTTTGGCCAGTTATGGAATCGTCCTCGATGACAAGCTGGTGGCCGACGTTCAATCGGCGCACATCACCGTCCAGGAGCGGCGGGGCTACATGGTCGTTTCCCTGCCGATTCCCTATCCCTTCGTTCCACAATTGACTCACCTCGAAGGCGACAGCCCAATCACCAAGGGACTGGCCGGGGTCACCATCCCATTCGTGACCTCGGTCGCGGCAACGCCCGCCGAAGGGCGGCAGGTGGCAATCCTGGCCAAGTCGACCGCGAAGAGCTGGCTCGAGCCCAAGCCTTACAACATCGACCCTCGCCGTGATTGGCGGGCGGAGACGATAACCACCACTGGGCCCTACAATCTGATGGTGGAGGTCAACGGCAAGCTGCCCAGTTACTTCGCATCGCAGGATCAAGACTCGTCGGGAGGGCTCCTTACCGAGAGCAAATCGGAGGCCCGCGTCATCGCCGTCGGAGGGTCCAGCCTTTTCTGGGATGACTTCATGGGTCGACCCAATCAGGCTCTGCTGCTGAACGTTGCCGATTGGCTGCTGCTGGATCCCGCCTTGCTCGCGATGCGGACGCGCGGCCTGGCGGAGGCGCCGCTCCAACCGGACATCAGCGACGCCGTGCGCGGTGCGGTGAAGTACGGAAACACTTTCGGGATACCGCTGCTGTTGGTGCTGTACGGAATCGTTCGATGGCGGATGAGAGAAGCTCGTCGCGCCGCCATCACTATCTAGAGTGTACACATGAAAAAAGGAACGCTGATTCTCATTGGGGTCTTCGCCGTCCTGCTGGCGATCGTCCTCGCGACGCGCGAGCGGCAGGTCAGCGTGGGAGTTCGAAAGCTCGAGTTGCCGCCAATCGATAAAGACAAAGTCATCGCCATCGAGGTGGGCGGGCCAAAGCCGGTGACCCTGAAGAAGGAGGGCGCCGACTGGACCGTGGCCGATGCTGCCAAGCCGGATCAGAAGCATCCTGCGGACCAGCAGCAGATCAACTCGACGCTCGATGCTTACAAAGAGATCAAAGTTCAGGCCTTGCTCAGCGAGAAGGCAGAAAAACAGGCGGAATATGAGCTCGATGATGCGAAGGCAATGAGAATAAAAATCGTAAGCCAGGGAGCGCCGACCGTGGAGCTGGTGTTGGGCAAGTCGGCCAAGGGCGGCGGCGTTTACATCCGCGAGCCGAAGGGCAACGCAATTTTCACTGCCCAGGGACGATTTCCAGCGATGGTTCGAAAGGACGCCAACGCTTGGCGCAAACGAAGCATCGTCAACGTCAAACTCGACGATGTGCTGGAGGTCGCCGTCCAGCCCAAGGAGGGCGATCCGTATGTGCTCACCAAAGGGGACGGCGGGGCCGGCTGGAGGCTGAAGGAAGGAACGAAGCTTCCGGACGGTTTCCGCTACGATGCTTCGGCCGGCCAGGGAGTGGTTCAGCAACTGGCGAGCTTGCGCGCACAGGACTTCATCGATTCACCGAGCGGCGATGAGTCCCTCGGCCTTGCCGGTCCGCACACGATTCTCGAGGCGAAGCTCAAGGACGACAAGCAAATCAAGGTCCACGTCGGCAAAGAGCAGGAAGGCAAAGAGAATTCGAGCAAGGCGGTGGCGGCGCGATTGGATGGCGACCCTCAGGTCTACTTGCTGCCGAATTACAGCGCGAACATTTTGAACAAGCGCGCCACCGATTTAAGAGATCTGTCGCTGCTTTCGTTCGACACGCCAAAAGTGACGAAGCTGTCCGTCGTTTCCGCGGGAAAGAAGACCGTTGTCGCCAAGGAGGGCGACAGTTGGAAAGTGGTAGAGCCCGCGAAGCTTCCGGCCGGTTTCGACTTTGATCCGGCGAGGGTCACCGCCCAGCTGAACATGCTTCGCAGCCTCAAGGCTTCGCGGCTGATCGATGGGAAGGTTGACGCCGTCCAGTCTGGTCTGTCGAAGCCGACGACGTCGGTGGAAGTTGCGCTCGAGGGCGGAGCCCATCAGTCGGTGAAGTTCGGGAAGGAGGCCAAGAACGACAAGGGCAAAGAGGTATATGTGAAGGGTTCCACCGACGCCCTGACTTACGCGGTCTCCGAAGCAGCTCGCGCGCGCTTTGACCCCGGAGTCGAGCTGTTCAAAAAATTGCCGACGCCCCCGCCAAACATGGGCGGTGGAATGCGCGGGTTGGAGAGCTTGCCCCCCGACGTTCGCGCCAAGATAGAAGCGCAGCTGCGACAACAACAACAACGCCAGTAGATGGGTTTCTGCATTCGAACCTGGGGCAGACGTCCATCGCCCAGCGCACTCGCAGACGTCCGCCTATGCAGAGAACGGCGCCCCCTCCCCCGAGGGCCCGGGGGTAGAATAGAAGCTTCATTCTACCCTTGCCGCGTCGGAGGAGGGGCGGCAGCTGTGGCCCGGAAGGGCAACTCAGCCTTGCGCTGCAGGAAGAGCATCGCGCTGAGAGAGTGCTGCGTTTTTTCACGTCCATCGAGGCGACGTGGTCCGCGTGTGCTGGTCAGATGACATGGACATTCGCCTCGTCGCGCTGCGTGTGACTCGTTTAGTGTTCGGTGATTGCTTCGGATTCGCCCGGCTCTATCGCTAAGATTCCCTACCAGTGAGCCACGCATCTGCTGAGCCCGAGGCGCCGCAGGTTGGGGTAGCAGAGGAATCCCCGACAGCGCGTCCTTTGGCCTCTGCTGCACAGGCCCAAACGTACTGGCTGGCCCGCTTCGCGATCCTGCGGCTGCTCGGGTTGATTTACTTCATCGCCTTCGTGGCCTTTATCAATCAGGGGATACCTCTGCTTGGCGAAAATGGCTTGCTGCCGGTGGGGTCTTTCCTCGAGCGCGTGAGTCAGCATTTCGGGTCGCCGTGGCAAGCAGTCCTGAAGCTGCCCACCGTCTTCTGGCTTAAACACTCGGACGGATTTCTGCTCGGCGTAGCCTGGGCCGGGGCGCTCCTTTCGCTGCCCGTTTTATTGGGTTTGGCGAACGCGCCGATGCTCGCCATTCTTTGGCTTCTTTATCTGTCCATCCACCACATCGGTCAGCTCTGGTACTCGTTCGGATGGGAAAGCCAGCTTTGCGAAACCGGCTTCTTGGCCATTTTTCTATGTCCGCTTTGGGATCCCAGACCCTTTCCGGAGCGGCCACCGCCAGTAGCGGTCCTCTGGCTGTTTCGCTGGCTGATTTTCCGGATCATGCTCGGAGCGGGATTGATCAAACTTCGCGGCGATCCCTGCTGGCGCGATCTGACCTGCCTCTACTATCACTACGAGACCCAGCCGATTCCAAACCCTCTCAGCCCGTTGCTGCACTCTCTTCCGCGCTGGTTTCATCAGCTCGGAGTTCTCTACAATTATCTCGCTGAGCTGATCGCGCCCTTCCTTCTTTGGGCGCCGCGGAAGATTCGACACGTCGCGGGTCTCGTGCTCACGGGCCTGCAGTTTTTCCTCATCCTCAGCGGCAACCTATCGTTCCTGAATTGGTTGACGTTGGTTCCGATCGTCGCCTGCTTCGACGATGGATTTCTCTCCCGCTTCGTTCCGCAAGGGTGGTGGCAGAAGTTCTCACGAGAGCATCCACAAGCCGTGCCTGCGAAATCGCAGCGAATCGCAGCGGCGATCCTGACGGTCGGGATCGCCGCCCTGAGCATCGAGCCCGTGGCGAACCTGCTCTCGAGCAATCAAATGATGAACACCTCATACGAGCCGTTCGAGCTGGTGAACTCGTACGGGGCGTTCGGCAGTGTCGGCCAGGTCAGGTACGAGATCATCTTCGAGGGGACATCGGCCGGCGTCCCCGCCGAGAACGCCGAGTGGAGGCCGTACGAGTTCAAGTGCAAGCCCGGCAACCCGGACCGGCGGCCGTGTTTCCTAAGCCCATACCATCTTCGGCTCGACTGGCTGATTTGGTTCGCAGCGATGTCCTCTCCAGAGCAAGCGCCGTGGACGGTGCACTTCGTATGGAAGCTCTTGCACAACGATCGCGGCGCGTTGAGCCTTTTGGCCAACGACCCGTTCGCCAAACAGCCGCCGCGTTTTGTGCGCGCACAACTCTACCGCTATCAGTTCGCACCGCTGCGCGCGGGCGCCTGGTGGACTCGCACTTACGTCGGTCCTTGGCTTCCGCCCTTGTCATCGGACGATCCGCGGCTCAGGAGGTTTCTGGTTGGGTACGGATGGCTATCGCCGGACGCAGTCCCTGAGTAGCCCTCTGCGATCGTTTCCAGCCTTCCTGGTCGGTCAGCAGGGCTGCTTCCTCTGCCATACGACGCGCGCGCGGCGGCGGCACATCAGCCGAATGAATCCGGTGATTTGGGGCCCGTGCAATCGCCTGGCGGTCCCAATCGTATGGCGGAAGCTGCCCGCCAGAAGGGAGGGACGTGTCCCAATGAAGCGAAAGACTTGGTTCTTGGTGCTGGGTGCCCTGGTGTTGGCAGGGGCCGGATTTTTTGCCGTTTCACGCGCTCGGGCGGCAAAGGCGACCGGAACCGAGGCCGCTCCTTTCAGGTTGGGAAAAGTGCAGCTGTCCGAGCTCCAGGTCAGCGTTCGAGAGGTCGGGGTCGTCGATCCGGTGGCAAAAGTGGACGTGAAGTCACCCGTCTCCGGTCGGGTAATCGCCCTCCACGTGCGCGAAGGCGCCGCGGTTAAAGTCGGTGATCTCCTCGCGGAAATCGAACCGGACGTCAACCAAGCCCAATCGCTCTCCGAGGTCTACGGCGGGCTGACGCAGGCGGAGCTGAAACTGAAGGACGCCCAACAGGGATACGTCGTTCAAAAGGCGCTCTTTGACCGAGACCTGGTCGCTCGCGAAGCTCTGCGCGACTATCAGGTGAAGCTCGACATCGCGACCGAAGAATACAAGGCCGCTCAAAGAAAGTATCGCATCGTCCAGGACCGCGGAATTCCCATCTCCGCGAATTCAGCGACCCAGAAGGCGCGGATCAAGAGCCCGATGGCGGGCGTCATCATCAAGAAAGACGTCGAGCTGGGCGAAAGCGTGATGTCCGGAGTGTCCTCCTTCAATGCCGGTACCGTGCTGTATACGGTGGCGGACCTGAGCTCTCTCATCATTCGGGTCAAATTGAACGAAGTCGATATCGCCAAGGTACAGGTCGGCCAGCCGGTGCGCATAACGCTGGATGCCTATCCGCAGCACACGTTCAGCGGCAAAGTCACCTTCGTTGCCCCGGCGGCGGAGCTCGTCGACAAAATAAAAGTGTTCAAGGTGGAGATCGAGCTCGATCAGCTTGGCGCTCAATTTCGAACCGGGATGAGCGCCAACGTCGAGATCCTCGGCGAGAAACGGAGCGGCGCCTTGTCCATTCCCCTCGAGGCGCTCCAACGGCGAGACGGCCAGACAGTGGCTTACCTACTGAAGAAGAACCTGCGCTCGGATCAAATCCGCGAAGCGAAAGATGGCCTCAGCGGGCGATCCAAGTTCATTTGGCTCTCAGACCACTGGAAGGATTATTTCGAGGTCGCGACGGTGAAGGCGGGAGTCGCCACGCTGGAGCGAGTGGAGATCCTCTCCGGGCTCTCGGAGAACGACGCGGTAGCCCTCGAGGACCCTTCGCGCAAGAAGGTCGAGAAAGACGACGAAAACAACTAGCGAGCGCCGCAATGCTGCCCCTCATTCAGACCACCGCGATCACCAAAACATACGACGCCGATCAATCGGTGGTCCACGCGCTCCGAGGCGTGGACCTCTGGGTGAAAAGAGGAGAATTCGTTGCCCTGATCGGCCCTTCCGGCTCCGGCAAATCGACGCTGATGGCCATCCTCGGCTGCCTTGATTCGCCGACCAGCGGCCAATACACGCTCGATGGCCAATCGGTGGAGGCGCTTCCGCCACCGGCGCTGGCGCGGGTGCGAAACGAGAAGATTGGATTTGTATTTCAGTACTACAACCTGCTTCCAAGGGCGAACGTGCTTCGCAATGTAGAGCTGCCGATGCTCTACGCGGGCGTTCCGCGCAAAGAGAGAACCGAGCGGGCAAAAGAGCTTTTGGACAAAGTAGGAATTCTCGAAAAAGCTCGTCAATTTCCCTCCCAGCTGTCCGGAGGCCAGCGCCAACGGGTAGCGATTGCGAGAGCCTTGGTCAACCGCCCGGCGTTGCTCCTGGCGGATGAGCCCACCGGCTCGCTGGACTCTCGCACCGGCTCGGAGGTTCTGGCTCTGTTCCGACAGCTGCATCGACAGGGCAACACGGTGATCATCGTCACGCACGATCCGAGCATTGCCGCCCTGGCGGAGCGAAAGGTCGAGCTCTCCGATGGTTTGGTGGCCGCTGCGAAATCGGCGGCGTG
The DNA here is from genome assembly GCA_035262305.1 of Myxococcaceae bacterium. GTDB lineage: Bacteria > Myxococcota > Myxococcia > Myxococcales > Myxococcaceae > DATFTC01. The sequence goes on from DATFTC010000163.1 coordinate 14,624, forward strand.
AGAACCGATGACGGCTTCCGGCGCATTCTGGATTCGCCTGTCGAACGCGTGGATGGAGATCCGCGAGAACCTGGGCCGCTCCATCCTGCAGTCGCTGGGAATCATCCTCGGCGTCGCGTCCGTGCTGGGCGGGCTTTCGATCAGCGACAGCCAGCGCAGGCGCTCCGATGAGCTGTTCGTCAGACTCGGCGGCCTCGACAAGCTCAATGTCCAACCTGCGCAGGCAGCCAAGGATGGAACCCCGACCGCGCTGCAGATGGCAAATCTGGGACTGCGTTCGAAAGATGCCAAGGACGGCGCCGAGATGGATCGCAGCCAGGTCTTTGGCGTGTCGACTCAAAAATCCGGCCGAGCCCGCGTTCGCTCGCCCTTTGCCGATCAGGACCGGGCGATCACCGGCATCGGCGTGGATTATCTGCGGGTCGAAGGCTACGAGCTTGCCGCCGGCCGTTCCTTTACCTCGGAGGATCTGCGGAACAACGCGCCGATCGCGATCCTCGGCAGCGAACCGCAGGAGGTGTTCTTCCCGACTGGAGACCCGCTCGGCAAAACGATCCGAGTCGGAGACGTGCCGGTGGTGGTGGTCGGCCTGCTCAAGGAGCGCGTGTTCCACTTCCGCAAGTCGGGACGCAACATCTTCCGAGGTCGAAATCGCATCATCGCCTTACCCGCGACGCTGGTGCAGTGGAGATTCGAAGGAGACCAGTACCAGAAGCTGGAACGAGTGACGTTCAAAATACCTCAACTGAGCGCGATGGAGCTCTTTTCCAAGAATTTGAGCCAGCTCCTCGTCTCCAATCATCGCCAGCAGAATGACTTTCGATTGGACGATGTCGCCGCGCGAGTCACCAAGCAGCGAAAGAATGGTGATGTCTACGATGTCATTTTCATGCTCTCCGGCGTGCTGTCGCTGCTCGGCGGCGGATTGGTGAATGTCAACATCCAGTTGGCTTCCCTGAAGGAGCGGGTGAGGGAAGTCGGCATCAAGATGGCGATCGGATCCTCGGGTCGAGAGATTTTCAAGGAGTTCATGACCGAATCCATGCTTCTGGCCGGCCTGGGTGCGCTCGTTGGCCTGGCGCTGGGCTGCGCGTTTTCCTGGTTCATCCTCCAAACGATTGAAGTGCCGCTTTACCTTCGCGCATCCAGCTTCGGCCTTGCAGTGGGATTGGCGACTCTGAGCGGCTTTCTCTTCGGCCTCTATCCCGCCTTCAGGGCCAGTCGCCTCTCGCCGATGGAAGCCCTTCGCTATGATTGACCGCCAACGCGAAGGAGGACGGCGAATCTCGGCGCGGGCTCGGCTCGCGATGCTGGTGGAAGTTGTTCGCGTGGGCCTGGTGGAATTGTGGGCGCACAAGCTGCGCTCGGTCTTGACTCTCACCCTGCTCATGCTCGGTGTTTTTGCCCTGGTGGTGATGACGTCTGTATTGGACGGCGTGATGGACAGGATTTCGATGGGATTTGCGGGGATGAGTTGGGATGGAACTCTCATGGTTGCTCCCAAGGCGCCGCGCACCACTGAAGAGGCCAAGCGCTTCGCCATGAGCCCGGGCCTGCGGTACGAAGACCTGGAAAGGCTCACTGCGCGCCACGACAAGGTCCTGGCATTTCTCCCGCGTTCTTCAACTCGGACATCGGTGACGACCCCTACGGCCAATGAGCAGGCTTTTGTCAATGGCCTGTGGTCCGACTACGGATTTTGGATGAATCGACCCGTCGACCTTGGCCGAGGCCTGACCGAAAACGATCAACGCCGCCGCAGCAGAGTGGCGGTCGTCGGCGCCACCTTGGCGGCAAAGCTGTTCTCTGGAGCCGATCCGGTCGGGCGCGACGTCATGGTCAACGGCATTCCATTCCGAGTCGTCGGCGTTCAAGCCAAAGGTCAGATTTTCAGCAACGAGAATTATCAGGACGCGAACGGCGTTTCCATTCCGCTCGAGACTTACATCGACCGGATCGACCCCGAGCACAAGCTTTCCCATTTAGCGGTCAAGCTCACATCGAAAAAGGACCTGGACGAGGTGTCATCCGTGATGATCGCTCGCACCAAGCAAGCCCATCACGGCATTGAAGACATTGAGATCGTGGACCTCGATGGCGAGATGGCCAAGTCCTATCAAAACTTTCTCAATCAATTGCATGATTGGTCGGTCGTGCTGTTCAGTCTCGCCGGCGTGGTGCTCCTCGTCGGCGGGGTGGGCGTATTGTCGGTGATGCTGATTTCGTTTTCCGATCGCCGCTACGAGATTGGTCTGCGCAAAGCGATCGGCGCTTCCGACGGAGAGGTATTGATGCAATTTCTGCTGGAAGCGTTGGTGCTCGCGGCATTGGGAGCGCTGGCCGGCACGGTGGCTGGAACCGTCGTCTGCAGAGCGCTGTC
>DATFTC010000164.1:0-11751 GCA_035262305.1 Myxococcaceae bacterium
CCACCAGCTTCGGTCAGGTGTTCGACTATCGACCGGGCTTTTTCGGTTTCCCGATCGATTGAGCTCGGCGCGTCAGATGACGGTCAGCGCGGCGGGAAGCACGTAGAAGACCAGCGGCTGGTCCGCGCTGGTGATCATCGAGTCTTCATCGATGTCGAGCCACAATGCCACCAGCAGGTCATAGGTACCGCTGGGAGCGTCGGGCGGCACGTTGAATCCGCGCGCAACATCGTTCGGCCCCGGATCCAGCGTGACCTTGGTGTCTTGGGTCGGGTCCGAAATGTATCCAGTCGCGTCCGAGTAGATGCTCGCTCCGAGCATCACCTGGCTGTGGGAGAGCTCCGCGTAATTCACCGCCGAGATGTAGATGTTGAAAAAATCTCCGGCCGAGAGCTGGGTCGCATCGGGGCTGAAGGCGGCGATATCGAGCGGCGAGGTCATGTTGGCTGACCGAAGACCGCCAGGGCTTCCGTTGTTGTTGTAGTAGTGATCCTCGATCCAGTTCCACAGTTGCCCTTGCAGTGCCGAGCGCTGCGTTCCCCATTGGCACATGCCTCGCCCGTGGCCGGAGCAAAGATGACCGGCGTCCCAGGGCTCGGCGACGCACGGCCAGCTCGCACCGGGCGAGCCGGCATTGCCGTCTCCGCAAGTGCACGATGAATTGCTGCAGCCGCTTCCGCCGCATCCGAGGTTGTTGTCCTCGGCGGAATACTCAGCTCGGAAGATCGCGCCTCCGCGCTGGAGCAAGATTCCCGCGGTGTAACCAACGGCCGAATCCGTCGACGATGATGTGCTGGTGGAGTTCACCTGGCAGCAGGTCGTGTTGCAGATGTCGTATTCCGCTCGGAGGGGATGGTAGACGTAGTACGAACCGTAACTGCGGTACGCAATTGCTCCTGCGCGAAGAGAGTGCGGCGTCCAGGATGCTATCCACTCGCGTGGAAGTCCCCGGCGAACGTAGGTCTCCAGGCTCATCACCTCCACGCTGGAGCAGCTCGTACAGGAGCAGCTGTATCCGACGCGAATGCTGTCGGGCGGCACCGCCACCAGAGTGGCATCGTTTGGCTCGCCGATCGGCGCGTCGGCTTCTTCGCCCGCGGGCGCGCTCTGGGACAGCTGCAGCTCCTCTGCGCTTCGCAGCAACTTGTGAGCATCGTCTTGTATCTGTACTCCGGTTCCGCGGCTCAGCTCGAAAATGAAGTGGAAGTCTCCTTCGACGATCGGCGTGTTCAAGAGCACGTACGATTGATAACCGGCGCTGTCCACGCGAAGGCTGTCCTGCTCGGGCAGGGCGTCTGCAGACGAGCTTTGCACCGGCCGGTTCAGGATGAAGAACCCGGTGTCATCCGACTCCGTTCGGAGATTGCCCAGCGAGATTTGGGCTCGCGGGATGGGCGTCCCGACTTGCCGATCGACGACGTACCCGTGGACGATCGCCGCGCCCGGGATCGCGCGTAGGTCCCACAGCTGCTCAGGAGTGCGAATCGGGTCGAGCCACACTGTGATTGGAAGCGAATTGTCGAGCGAAACAAACGCGGTCGTGCGCAGCGGCCGATGAAACGGAGCATCGATCTCAAGCGCGTGGGTGCCGGCGCTGAGCTCGGTGCGGAGGTTTGCGCTGGCCGGCAGGCGATAAGCTCGTCTCGCAGCAGCAATTGGTTCGCCGTTGACCACCGAGACGCCCGGGACGGCGTAGCCGGTGATGCTGTCCCGTACCCGAAGGTCCATCACGCCTTTGCCCGCGTCGCTCGCCTGTGCGTCGCCTCCGGCGTGTCCGAGCCCGAGCGAGAGCCCTACGGCGTAGATGACGCCGAAGCGAAACCCGCGCCGCCGGATACTCGAGCCAATCATCAGAGGCTCCGTCGATTCAGGCGGAGTCACTCCGCGCGGCTCACCTTCGCGGTGAGGTCGTTGTACAGGATTTCGGTGAATCGATCTGCCTTGATCGAGCCCGAACCCCAGCTCTCGAATTTGCCCAGGACCTTTTCCTTCTGAAGCTGGTCGAGCGTCTTGCCCGCTTTGATCCCTGCTTGGACCAATGCGGTCGTCTCCTTCATCATGCTCGCGAACTTCTTCAGGTCGTCGATTGTCGAAAGCGGCCCGTGGCCGGGGATGATTTTGGCGCCCGCCGGGATCTCCGGGATGACCTTGTCGAGGTTGGCGATCAAACCTCTGACGCTTCCCCCGCTGCTCAAATCGATGAACGGGAATCGCCCGGAGAAAAAATCATCTCCCATGTGAACGACGTTGGATTTGGTGAAGAAGATGATCGCATCGCCGTCGGTGTGGCCCTTGGGAAAGTGAATCGCCCGGATGTCTTCGCCGTTGATGTGGACGGTGAGGCGCTCGTTGAAGGTGATGATCGGCAGCGCACCCTTCGGCGCCGGCGGCCGCACTTGGCCGTTCGGCCCTTTGCTTTCCGAGCCGAGGCGCTTTCGGACGTTCTCGTGGGCGATGATTGGCGCGAGCGCGCCGAACTGCTCGTTCCCGCCGGTGTGATCGCCGTGCCAATGCGTGTTGAGCACGAATTTCACCGGCTTGGGGGTGATGTTCTTCAGCGCCACCTGGATCTTTGGAGCGAGCGGAGCAAATTGGTCATCGACGATCACGATTCCGTCGTCTCCCACCGAAACGCCGATGTTCCCCCCGGCGCCCTCGAGCATGTAGACGTTTCCTGCGACCTTGGTGGCCTTGATTTCGACTTTTTCGAAGTCCGGTGCCTGCGCCTGCGCACCTCGAGCGGCGAACAAACCAAGCACAGCTGCAGCGATGATTTGCGATCTCACGAGTGCCCTCCGCGGCGTTCTTACACCGAAATGTCGCCGCAGCCCACCGAGATACAACTCCTAGAGTTCTTTCAAGAGGGTGGCGAATTGCCGCGCGTTGCGGATGGGGTAATCGCGGTAGTTGTTGTTCCAAAGGACGTGAACCATTTCGGTGCGCTTGGAAAGCTTCGCGGTCTCCGCTGCCCACGGCCTGAGCTCGTCGTCGTTGTAGAGGTAGTTGAACCGCTCGGCGGTCGTTTTCACCGGTGCCTCCCAAGTTTTCAGGTTGCGGCCGTGAAACCGAACCATCGCCAGCTCCGAGGTCGAGGCGATGACCGGCGGCGTCGAGGACTTGAAGCCCTGCGGCTCGTCGACGATGACGTACGTCAACCCGAGCTCTTGGAGAAGGGAGAGGGTGGCGCCGCGGTTCTTTTCCTCCATCCACTGCCCGCCGCGAAATTCGATCGCCAGCCTCCACGGCAGCCGGTCCGACGCCTCGCGCAGGTAGTCCATGTGCCTTCTCGAAAAGAAGAACCAGTACGGGAACTGAAGCAGCACCGCGCCGAGCTTGTTCGCCTGCGCGAGCGGCTGCAGAGCGTTCACGTGCATGTCCCAGATGATCTGCTGAGCGCCCGACGGCAGCTCATGCATGTAGATCCGCTGCTTCTCCTCCGGATCCGCGCTTAGCATCCTCCGGATCTCGAGCGGCAAGCTGCGCACGGCGACAGCATGGTGCGTCAGCAAACCGTACGCCTTGATGTTGAAAAGGAAACCTTCGGGCGTGCGCGCGGCCCACCGGATCGCGTTGTCTTCCGAGGGCGGTGCGTAGAAAGTGGAGTCGACTTCCACCAGCGGAAAGGATTGCGCGTAAAAGCGAAGCCGCTCCTCCGCCGAGCTGACGCCGGAGGGATAGAAGGCGCCGGACTGAAGCAGCGTGGGGTCGGTCCAGCTGCAAGTGCCGTAATAGATGTTCCCCAGCGGCTTTCCCGACGATGCGTCCAGGTTGAATGTGAGCTGTTCTGTCACCGCACTTTTCCCGATTCGTGCCGCGAAGGTTACGCATATAACAATGTGGTTTACCGAAGCTCGCCGCAGGAGGCCTCGCCTCAGAAGTGGGCGACTTTCTTTGCCTCGCACGCGGGAGGCGGCGGAAGACCCAGGTGCGCGGATGAGCGCGTCGGCAGGGGTGCTTGACGGCCGGAGACCGATTTCGCTATAAAAGAGCCATGGTCGTTATATTGAACGCCTGCATCTGTTGTTGTCCCAAGGCCCGGGGAGCTCCCGGAGCCTGCGGACGCGGCGTCACGGCCTAGGAAGCCTAAGACAAAACGCGTCGCACCAGGCCCGAGAGACCGAATCCTCGGGCCTTTTTGCGTTCCCCCTCTTCCGCTCGCGCGGCCCTGAAGGAACCGATGGTGCGACATGGATTCGAAGCAAGCCTCTCAAAGACATTCTGAATCGAGCCGACGGCGAGGCTTGCCGTGCAATTAGCGTACGCCATCGTCGGCGCGGGCGTCGGAGTCGTGGTGGGAGTCACTTCGACGGGCGGAGGGGCGCTGCTCACCCCCGCTTTGCTTCTTCTCGGCGTCCCTCCGTCCATTTCGATCGGCTCCGACGTGCTCGTCGCCAGCGGCATGAAGCTGTTCGGCGGCGGCGCCTACGCTTTTCGGCGACAGGTGCACTGGCCGACGGTCTGGAGGCTCGCCGCGGGCTCGGTGCCGGGAGCGGCGCTGGGCATCGCGATCCTGAACCGCATCCCCAAGCAGTCGCTGGATTCCATTCTGCGCCAAGGGCTCGGCGCCGTCCTGGTCCTCGCCGGCGTCGCTACCCTGGTGAGGTTGCTGGTGAGGCGCGGCGTCGAGGGGAAGGCAATGCCGGGGACCGCGATCACGGTCGCGCTCGGCTGGGTCACCGGATTGCTGGTCAGCACGACGAGCATCGGCAGCGGCTCCCTGCTGCTGTGCGTGCTCGCCCTGTTTTTTCCGCTGGCGCCGCAGACGATGGTCGGCACCGACCTCGCGCATGCGCTGATTCTCTCGGTCGTGGCGACGATCGGCCACGTTGCTGCAGGGCGAGTCGACTGGAGCGTTTCGGCGGCTCTGCTCACCGGAGCCATCCCAGGGGTGCTGGCGGGTGCGCGGCTTGCCGACGCGGTTCCACAGCGGGTCCTTCGCGCCGGACTGGCGCTCGTATTGATCGGCATCGGCGCGCAGCTGTCGCTGTTCCGGTCGGCGGCCCACAGGCCAGTCGTCGCCCCAGTCGATGGAGAGCGAAGATGACGGACCCAACGCTGCAAGAGCTTTCCAACGCGCTCGAGGGCCGCCCCGCCGAGGAGATTCTTCGCCTCGCCGCGGATCGTTTTCCGAGGATTACCTTTGCCACCGGCTTCGGCGCCGAGGGCTGCGTGCTGATCGACCTGATCGGCCGGCATCGCTTGCCCATCGATGTCTTCTCTCTCGACACTGGACTGCTCTTCGCCGAGACGTACGAGCTTTGGCGCCGGCTCGAGCAGCGTTACGGGATCCAGATTCGCTCCGTGCAGCCCGGCTTGACGCTTGAGCAGCAGGAGCGGGCCCATGGCGCGCGACTTTGGGAAACGAATCCCGATCGCTGCTGCGAAATCCGCAAAGTGCTGCCGCTCCGGGCGGCGCTCGCGCCCTTCGAGGCGTGGATTGCGGCCATTCGGCGCGATCAGACACCGGACCGCGCGCAGGCGCAGATACTGGAGCGCGACCGCCGCTTTGGTCTCGTCAAGGTGAACCCGCTGGCGGCGTGGACCAGCAAAGACGTCTGGTTCTACCTGCGCGCGAACGGTGTTCCCTACAACCCGCTGCACGATCGCGGATACGCCAGCATCGGCTGCGCCCCCTGCACCTCGCCGATCGCACCTGGCGAGGATCCGCGCGCCGGCCGCTGGCGCGGTCGGGCGAAGACGGAATGCGGCCTCCACGCGCGCCCCGCGCGAGCTTTCAACCCATTGAATGCCCCGGAAGGGGCGAAAGGATAGTCATGTCTGGTTCACTCATTCAGCCGCACGGCGGCGAGCTTGTCGATCGGATCGTTTCCCCTGGGGAGGTAGACGCGCTGCGCGCCGCGGCGGCGCAGCTTCCCTCAATTGAACTGGATGCGCGGGAGCTCGCGGACCTCGAGCTGATCGCGACCGGAGCGGCCAGCCCGCTGCGCGGCTTTCTTCGCCGCGAAGACTACCGCAGCGTCGTCGAGCGAATGCGCCTCGCGGATGGAACTGTTTGGCCGCTGCCTCTGACGCTGGCAGTCTCGGACGAGCAGAGGGCAGCGCTCGAGGTTGGAAGAGACGTCGCGCTGCGCGACGGCTCGGGCCGGCTCCGGGCGGTGTTGCGCATTGCCGATCTTTTTGACCGAGATCCGCTCGATGAAGCGCGATGGGTCTATCGGACCGAATCGTCGTCTCATCCCGGCGTGGCGTATCTGCTCTCCCGGCCGCGGTGGCTGGTCGGCGGTGAAGTGCGCGCGCTGCCGCTTCCATCGGACCTTCCGTTTGCCGAGCACCGGCTCACTCCTCGAGCGCTGCGTGAGCAGATTCGAAGTCGCGGGTGGCGGCGGGTGGCCGGTTTCCAGACGCGCAACCCAATCCATCGCGCCCACGAGCACCTGACCAAGGTGGCCCTGGAGCTCGTCGACGGGTTGGTCATTCACCCGCTGGTCGGCGAGACGAAAGAGGACGACGTTCCCGCCGCGGTCCGCTTTCGCGCCTACGAGCTGCTGCTCGAAAACTACTATCCCAAGGGCAGGACGCTGCTCGCGGCATTCCCCGCGGCGATGCGCTACGCCGGGCCGCGCGAAGCGATCTTCCACGCGCTGGTCCGGAAGAACTACGGCATCACGCACTTCATCGTCGGGCGCGATCACGCAGGCGTGGGCAGCTTCTACGGCCCGTTCGAAGCGCAGGAGCTCTTCGATCAGTTCCAGCCGGTCGAGCTGGGAGTGACTCCCTTGAAGTTCGACGCCGCTTTTTTCTGCCGCGCGTGCGGGAGTCTCGCTTCTACGCGGACGTGCCCCCACGAGCCGGAGCATCGGCTCGACCTCGCCGGGCGCAAGGTGCGGGAAATCCTGCGCACGGGTGGTCACCTGCCGCTCGAATTCACTCGTCCAGAAATCGCCGAGATCCTCCGCCAGCACTACCGGTCGAGCGCTGCGGCGGAGGTAACGTCGATCGCCCCTCAAGTCGCCGCGCAGGTCAACGGCAATGGCCAACCGGCGGAGCCGCAGGGCCCTCGACTGGACTCGGGACACGCGGCGCGACCGGATGTGCAGCCGCTTTCGGAGCCGGAGCTGGCGCTGGTCGCCGCGCCGGAGGCCCCAGTCGTCGGCGATCCGCTCACGGTGCCCGGCGTCGAAGCGATGCTTGCTTCGCAGACTTTGGCCGCGCTCGAGCACGGAGATGCCCATCACAATCGGCGCTTCCCCCGATCCGCTGCCTTCGGACAGGTTCCGGTGCCTGAGCCGCGCCCGAGGCGACTGAAGGGCTTGCCCAGGCGGGGATTCATTCTCTGGTTCACCGGACTGTCCGGAGCTGGGAAGAGCACGCTGGCGCGAGAGATCGAAGCCCGCCTGGCGCCCAGCGCCAAGATCGAGATCCTCGACGGTGACGAGGTGCGAACCCACCTGTCGAAGGGCCTCGGATTCTCCAGGGAAGATCGCGACACCAACATCCGTCGGATCGGCTTCGTGGCGCGCCTGCTCGCGCGAAACGGCGTGCCGGTGATCACCGCGGCGATCTCGCCCTACGCGGCGACGCGAGGCGAGGTCCGCGAGCAGGCGATGCGCGAAGGAATTCCCTTCGTGGAGGTTCACGTTCACGCAGAGCTGAGCGCGCTCGTCGAGCGGGACGTCAAAGGCCTCTACAAGAAGGCTCTCGCCGGCGAAATCGCTCACTTCACCGGCGTGTCGGATCCTTACGAGCCGCCCGAGCATCCAGAGGTCAAGGTTCGCAGCGACCTCGAGAGCATCGAGGAAAGCGTTGGCAAGATTCTGGCCGCGCTGCACGAGCGGGATCTGCTCGGCGAGGAGTTGCTGGAGAACATCCGATGAGCGGCGCGCCGCAAATGTTTCCGGCGTTTCTCAAGCTCGCCGGCCGATCGGTGGTGGTGGTCGGCGGCGGTCGAGTGGCCGCGGCGAAGCTGGAAGCTCTGTTGGACGCCGGGGCGCGCGTCACCGTTGTCGCTCCGGAAGTCAGGCCGGAGCTGGTGCGGGCCGGCGTCGCGGTCAAGCGCCGCGAGTTCGTGCCCCAGGATTTGGACGGCGCGTGGTTCGCCGTTGCGGCAGCTCCCGCAGTCGTCAACCGGCTCGTCGCCGCCGCGGCGGAGGAGCGGCGCATCTTCGTCAACGCGGTCGACGATCCTGCCGCGGGAAGCGCATACACCGGCGGCGTCTTCCGGCGCTCGGGAGCGACGATCGCCATTTCGACCGAAGGTCGGGCTCCGGCGCTCGCCGGCCTTTTGCGCGAAGGCCTGGAGTACGTCATCCCCGAAGAGCTGGAGAAGTGGATTACCGAAGCGCGAACACTGCGTGAGCGGCAGCGAGCATCGGGCGTGCCGATCTCGAAGCGCCGACCGCAGCTGCTCGAGGCGCTGAATCAACTCTATGCACAGAAGGAGCGAAGGACATGAGCGGTTTCGTTTCCCTGGTGGGCGCCGGCCCCGGTTCTGCAGAGCTGCTCACGCTGAAAGCCGCGCGCAGGTTGAGCGAGGCGGACCTCGTCCTTTACGACGGGCTCGTCGATCCCGAAGTGCTGAAGCTCGCGCCCAAGGCGCATCGCTTTTACGTCGGCAAGCGCGTCGGCCGAAAGGCGATTCAGCAGGAGACGATTCACCATTTGATGATCGGCGCCGCGAGGCGGGGTCAGCGGGTGGTGCGCCTCAAGTGCGGAGACCCGTTCGTCTTGGGGAGAGGCGGGGAAGAGGCTCTGGCGTTGGTCGAAGCGGGCATCCCCTTCGAGGTGGTTCCCGGCATCAGCGCGGCTGTCGCCGGACCTGCCCTCTCCGGCATTCCGGTGACTCACCGCGGAATCGCGTCCGGGTTCCTGGTGCTCTCGGGACACGCCGAATCCGCGTACCGGCCGATCCTCGAATCGCTCGCCCCCAACTCAGTCACTGTCGTCGTTCTGATGGGTCTGGCAACGCGTGCTCGCCTCGCGGAGGTGATGCTCGCGTCGGGTTGGAGCGCGAACACCCCGGTGGCGATCTCGTTTGCCGCCTCGACCGGGCGCGCTTACACCTGGCTCGCAGCCCTGGACGAGCTCGCAGCCAGCGAGATTCCGGATCAGCTCGCGGATGCCCCCGCGACGATATGCATCGGCGAGGTGGTCTCGCTGTCGCAGCAAATTTCCCTGCTCTCCGCGGGCGGGCCCGAAGCCCGCTCCGCCGAGGGCCTTGTACCTACCAGGCGCGAGCGCGCGTCTTAGCGAAAGGAGAACCCCATGGCAGCGGTGGATGATCCGAAGGCATTGGGCAGGGCCAGACTTTCGTTTGCGGATCAAGCGGACATCGACGAATTCGTGTCCACGCTCCAGAAGTTCGAAAGCGGGGAGATCACGCCGGATCAGTGGCGCGCCTTCCGCCTGGTGCGCGGCACCTACGGGCAACGGCAAAGCGGCGATTTTCAGATGCTTCGGGTGAAAATTCCGCAGGGCGTTCTCGCCGGCGATCAGCTCTACGCGCTGGCCGACGTGGCGGAGGCGTACTCCAGGGGATTCGGCCACATCACCACGCGCCAGAACATGCAGTTCCACTTCGTCAAGCTCCACGACGTAGAGAAGGCGATGGAGAGGCTCGCTGCTGCCGGTCTCACGACGCGCGAGGCGTGCGGCAATTCGGTTCGAAACATCACCGGCTGCCCCTACAGCGGCGTTGCCAAGGACGAGCTGTTCGACGTCTCGCCCTATGCGGAAGCGCTCACCCGCTACTTGCTGAGGCACCCTTTGAGCTCATCGCTGCCGCGCAAGTTCAAGACTGCGTTCGAGGGTTGCGCGGAGGATCATGCACTTACGCCGATCAACGACCTCGGCTTCCGGGCGCGGATCCGGGGAACGAACGGTTCCGCCGAGCTGGGATTTCGCGTCACTGCCGGCGGCGGGACGGCGATCCTCTGCAACTCGGCGGGGGTGCTCTACGATTTTCTCCCCGCGGGCGAGATCTTCAACGTCGCCGAAGCCATCCTTCGAGTGTTTCACCAACTCGGCGATCGAGAGCACAAGCAGCGAAATCGGATGAAGTTTCTGATCAAAGAGCTCGGGTGGGACCGCTGGAGAGCCGAGGTAGACAAGAGGCTCGAAGAATTCCGTTCCCAAGGCGGCGCGCGGCTGCCGTTCGATCCGCAGTATCCGCCGGTGGAGGAGCCGCCGTCGTGGACGCGCCCGGAGCCGCCTGGCATCGTGGAAACAGCAGCCGGCGCTGCCACCCCTCTGACCGGCCCGGGGCTCAGACCGGAGTTCCAGCCCGAGCTGGCGCCGAGCCCGCCTCAGCTTTGGAATTGGCTCCGGACGAATGTGCGCCGGCAAAAGCAACCGGGATATTCCATTGCCGCGGCCACCGTGCCGCTGGGCGATCTCACCGCGGGCCAGATGCGCATGCTCGCGGGACTCGCCAGCGCGTTCAGCGACGGATCGGCGAGGATCACGTCAGAACAAGACCTTCTCTTTCGCTGGGTGCCGACCGGGCAGCTGCCGAATCTCTACCGGCTGCTTTCTGCGGTCGGGCTCGGATTGCCGGGCGCTGGAAAAATCGGCGACGTCGCGAGCTGTCCGGGTGCCGAGTCCTGTCGCCTCGCGGTCACGCAATCGCGCGGACTGGGCAAGCTGATCAGCGATCACCTGCGATCTCGCCCGGACCTGGTCAGCGCGGCAGAAGACCTCAAAATAAAAATCAGCGGCTGCCCAAACGGCTGCGGCCAGCACCACGTCGCCGGAATCGGCTTCCAGGGCAGCGTTCGGCGGCTCGGCTCCAAGGTGGTGCCGCAGTACTTCGTGATGGTGGGCGGCGGAGTCGACGACCAAGGCGCGCGATTCGGACGGCTGGCGGCGAAGATTCCCGCCCGGCGCATTCCGCAGGCTATCGAGCGGCTCGTGGCGCTGTACGATCTCGAACGAGAGACGGGCGAGAGTGCGACCGCCTTCTTCGGCCGCGTCGAGCTGCCGCGGGTCAAGAAGGTTCTTTCGGACCTCGAAGAGATGAGCGAGGAAAGCGCTGCCGGCGACGACTACATCGATCTCGGCGAGGAGGCGGAGTTCCATCCCGAAACGCAGGCGGGCGAGTGCGCGGCCTAAGGCCGACGGAGTCCGATTCTTCGGTTGTCCTCAAGGAACCGTAGTGAAAGACCGTAGCTGTGATGCTCCCTGCACGAAGTCCCTCTTGTACTTGTTGCTGATCTGCTGGTTGAAGTAATCGAGGCCTTCGGCTCCAGTCGCTGCGTCTGAATTGCTGAAGGTCAGATCGCCGATGACCTTCCATCGATAGTTCGCGCCGTGTGGAAAGGTCACCCCGTACTGTGTCAAATCGGGCAGGGTGAAGCTCTTCGCCCCGGTCTTAACGACGTAGGTCGGCTTGCTGGTGTCAGTGGGAACAAGCTCGAGCTCATACGTTCCGCCCGCCCCTGACCAGGTGAAGGAAGTACCGACACCGATAGCCGAGGCTGAATCCAACGGCGCCTGCGCTTCGGACACACCGGACGGGATGTTCACGGCGATACTGCCGGGCGCCAGATTGGTTTTGACCACGACGACTTGGCCGGCGGCTCTTTGGGCCAGGACCGCGAAGGTAAAGCTCGCGCCCGCGATATTCGGCAGCGCGTAACTGAAGCTCGTAGTGTTGGATCGATCCGTCAGCAGTGGCAGCATCGAATGATCGTCGAACCTGATGTAGAGCAACTTGCTGATGATGGAATAATCACTTGGAATCGAAATCCTGCCGGTGAGAGGTGGCGCATTCGCCAGCGGGCGAAGGGAAATGTC
>DATFTC010000165.1:0-59977 GCA_035262305.1 Myxococcaceae bacterium
CAATGAGGTCAGTAAGAAGCAGACGGAAAATGTGATTGGGGTGCTCAAGGGTAGCGACCCGAAGCTTTCGCAGCAGGTCGTGATCTACACCGCGCACCACGATCACCTTGGCGTCAAGAAGGGCGTGAAGCAGGGCGAGGATTCGATTTACAACGGCGCAGTCGACAATGCTTCCGGCGTATCGGGCCTGCTTGCCATTGCCCGGGCTTACGCTGCGCTGCCGAAGCGGCCTCGGCGCACAATCATGTTCGCGGCAGTGGCTGCCGAGGAGCAGGGACTGCTGGGCTCGGAGTACCTCGCCAAACATCCGCCGGTTCCGCCTGGCGCGTTCGCGGCGGACATCAACATGGACAGCTTGAACATCTGGGGCCGGACCAAGGATGTCTCGTTTATTGGTCTGGGAAAGTCGAGCCTGGACACCTACGTGAAGGAACTGGCCGCGATGCAGGGCCGAGTGGTCAAACCCGACGAGATGCCGGACCGCGGTTTCTTCTATCGATCCGATCAATTCAACCTGGCAAAGATTGGCGTTCCGGCAGCGTACTTCCACAGTGGGCTCGAGTTCATCGGAAAACCGGAAGGCTGGGGCAAGAAAACGCGCGAGGAATGGGAAGCGACGAACTACCATCAGCCCTCTGACGAGCTGAAGGACTCGTGGACCTTTGACGGGATGGTGGAGGACGTCCAGCTCTATTTCTACCTCGGCGAAAAGGTCGCGCAGGCGGACAAGATGCCCGAATGGAACAAGGGCGACGAGTTCGAGCAAGCGCGCAAGAATGCGCTGATGACCGTGGGGCAGCGCTGAGGCCCAACCATTTTCTCGCTGACCAGGCCTTCCCAAGAGCGCGTTCGCGATTTTTTGAAAGAGGCGCAGCTCAGCCGCGTCTCGTATCGGGAAATCGGCGCGTCGCGAGACGGCGATCCTCCCGGATACAACGTCGATCGCCATCGAATCCAGCTCGGCGTCGGCGATGCAGTCTTCAACCGGGCCGTCGAGGCACTGCGAGCTTGGAAGATGTTCCAGCTCGGTTGGGTTGAGCTCATCTGGCCGAATGCGCCGATCGCCGAAGGCACGACCGTCGCGATCCTGGTTCATCTTTTCGGGTTGTGGTCCTTGAATGCCGCTCGCATTGTGTACGTTGTGGACGAGGCGGAACCGGTGCACCGATTCGGGTTCGCCTATGGGACATTGGTTGAGCACGTGGAGAGAGGCGAGGAGCGATTCACCGTGGAGCGCCATCCGGAGGATGATTCCGTCTGGTATGACGTGCGCGCTTTCTCGCGGCCGCGCCATCCGCTGGCGATCGCGGCCTACCCGCTCAGCCGGCGGATGCAGAAGCGATTTGCTCGGGACAGCCTCCAGGCGATGCTCCGGTACGCCTCCGCCGTCGGGTAGATTGGCGTCCACGCCTCCTTCCCAAGCTGCCGAGGTCTCGACGGCGCTCGAGTGTTAGAAGGTATTCGTCATGCCGGACTTCAAAATCGTCAGCGACTACAAACCGCGGGGGGACCAGCCGCGAGCCATCGATGAGCTGGTCGACGGTGTGCTGCGCGGGGATTCGTACCAGACGCTGCTCGGCGTAACCGGATCCGGAAAGACATTCACGATGGCAAACGTGGTCGCCGCGGTCAAACGCCCTACGCTGGTCATCGCGCACAACAAGACGCTCGCTGCGCAGCTCTACGGAGAGTTTCGCGACCTCTTTCCCGAAAACGCGGTCGAGTACTTCGTGAGCTACTACGACTACTACCAGCCGGAGGCGTACGTTCCCTCGAGCGACACGTACATCGAGAAAGACTCCTCGATCAACGATGAGATCGAGCGAATGCGCCACTCGGCGACGCATTCCCTGCGCACCCGAAGCGATGTGGTGATCGTTGCCTCGGTCTCTTGCATCTACGGACTGGGCACGGCGCGCGCCTACGTGGAGATGGCGATCACCGTCCGGCACGGCGACGACCTCGGTCGGGACAATCTGATGCGCCGCCTGGTGGAGTGTCAGTATGAGCGCAACGACTACGATTTCCATCGCGGGACCTTCCGCGTTCGGGGAGACACGATCGAGATCTTCCCCGCCTATGAAGAGGAGCGCGCCATTCGCGTCGAGTTCTTTGGCGATGTGGTGGAGAAGATCGGCGAGTTCGATCCACTGCGCGGCGGCCAGGCGCGGCCGATTGAAAAGACGGTGATCTTTCCCGGCAGCCACTACGTGACCGAAGAGGACCAGAGGCGTCACGCGATCAGCACCATCCGCGAGGAGCTGGGAGAGCGACTTGGCGAGCTGCGATCCCAGAACAAGCTGGTGGAGGCACAGCGACTGGAGCAGCGAACCCTGTTCGACTTGGAAATGATCGAGCAACTCGGCTTCTGCAACGGGATCGAGAACTACTCCCGGCATCTGTCAGGGCGGGCCGCCGGCGAGCCGCCGCCCTGCCTCTTAGATTACTACCCGAAGAACCTGCTGGTTTTCGTAGACGAGAGTCATCAAACGATTCCGCAGATCGGCGCGATGTATCGCGGCGACCGCTCGCGTAAAGAGACGCTGGTGGAGTACGGATTCCGCCTTCCCTCGGCTCTGGACAATCGACCGCTGAGATTTCGTGAATTCGAGGCAATGGTGCCTCAGGCGGTATTCGTTTCCGCCACGCCCGCAGAGTTCGAGCTCCAAAAGAGCAAAGGCGTCGTGGTGGAGCAAATCATCCGGCCGACCGGTTTGATGGATCCCGAGGTGGAGGTTCGGCCGGTAGGGAACCAAGTCGATGACTTGCTCGACGAGATTCGGAAGCGCGCGGCGGCGAATGAGCGCGTTCTCGTCACCACGCTGACCAAGCGGATGGCCGAGGATCTCACCGAGTTCTATGCCGACGTCGGTGTGAAGGTTCGCTACCTGCACTCGGACATCGATGCGCTGGAGCGAACGATGATCATCCGCGACCTGCGCAGGGGCGAGTTTGACGTGCTGATCGGCATCAACCTGCTTCGCGAAGGGCTGGACATCCCAGAGGTGTCGCTGGTGGCCATCCTCGACGCCGACAAGGAGGGGTTTTTGCGGTCGCACGTCTCATTGGTGCAGACGATCGGCCGCGCGGCCCGGAATCTCAAAGGGAAGGTGATTATGTACTCGGACGTGGTCACCGATTCGATGCGCATCGCGATAGACGAGACGAACCGCCGGCGAGATGCGCAGCGAATGTACAACGAGGAGCACGGGATCACTCCTCAGGGGGTCCGGAAGAACATACTCGACCTCTCGGCCCAGCTTTACGACGCGAGCCCATATGAGCTTCCCCTCGCCGCAGAGAGCGGCGATGATTTGCTCAACAAGGATCAAATCCAGAAGCTGATTGCCGAGTACACGAACAACATGCGGCAAGCCGCGGACGAGATGGAGTTCGAGCAAGCGGCGCAGTGGCGCGACAAACTTGCGCTGCTTAAAGATATGGACCTAGGGCTGAAAGCCCCGTCTCGCGCGCTCCTTCTCGCACCGCCCAAGCGCGAAGAGAAGTTCCGCATCCGGAAAGGTCCACCGGCGAGGTATCGCAAGAAGAGGTAGCCGTGCACCCGCGGTTGACAGAAAAGCTGGCTTCGTTGCCGTCTGCCCCGGGTGTCTACTTGATGAAGGACGCCGACGGCGCGGTGATCTACGTCGGCAAAGCGGTCAACCTGCGCAATCGGGTACGGTCCTACTTCACCCGGAACACCGATTCGCGCGCCTTCATCCCGCTGCTGGACGAGTTGGTGGGCGACTTGGACACGGTCTTGGTCGGCAATGAGAAGGAAGCTCTGCTTCTAGAGAACGAGCTGATCAAAAAGCACAAGCCGCGGTTCAACGTCCAGCTTCGGGACGACAAGAACTTCATTTGCCTGCGGTTGGCGACGAACCAGCCTTATCCGCGGCTGGAGGTGGTGCGGAGATTCAAAAAAGATGGCGCCCGTTACTTCGGCCCGTATTCCTCGGCCAGCTCGATTCGGGAAACGCTCAGGATCATCAACCGCTATTTTCAGCTCCGCACCTGCTCTGACCACGCGCTTGAGAATCGACGCCGGCCATGCATCCTCTACCAGATCAATCGTTGTCCAGCGCCCTGCGTCTACCCGATCTCGGAGGAGGCCTACGCGAAGAGCGTGGAGGAAGTGATCCTCTTTCTTGAAGGTAAGGCGGGTGAGCTGGTGGAGGCGCTGCGCATGCGGATGAAAGCTGCAGCCGCCGGGCTGAGGTTTGAAGAGGCGGCCCGGGTTCGCGATCAACTCTTCGCCATCGAGCGCAGCTTGGAGCGGCAGAAAATCGCGATCACTGAACCTTTGGACCAGGATGTCTTCAGCCTCTATCGCGAGGGAGATCGGCTGCTCATTTACGCTCTCTATGTTCGCCGCGGTCGGATCACCGGGGGCCAAGGCTTTCCATTCAGCGGCCAAGAGTTTCCCGACGACGAGCTGCTCGCCTCCTTCATCAACCTCTATTACGACAACGAGAACTTTGTGCCCAAGGAGGTCCTGCTCCCCGCCGAGCCGGAGGGGATTTCCGCCCTGGCCGACCTCCTCTCGGACCGCAAGGGAGAGAAGGTCAGGGTGTTGGTGCCTCGCCGAGGGGAGAAGCTCGAGCTGGTCAAGATGAGTCAGCGCAATGCCGAGCAGGCGTTTCAGGACCGCAAGCGCACCAAAGAGGAGACCGGAGCGATCCTTGAGAACCTCAAAGAGCGATTGCATCTTGCGCGAGTTCCAAAGCGCATCGAGTGCTATGACATCTCCCACTTTCAGGGAGCGACGATCGTCGCATCGCAGGTTGCGGTTACCGATGGTGAGCTGGATAAGTCCCGCTATCGCCACTTCAAGATCAAAAGCATTGCCGGTCAAGATGATTTCGCGAGCATGCACGAGGTCATCTCTCGCCGCTTGGCTCGAGGGGTCCGCGAAGGCGACCTGCCCGATCTGATCGTGATTGACGGCGGCAAAGGTCAGCTCGCCTCGGCGCAGGCCGCGATGCGCGATCTCGGTGTAACGGGGGTGGAAATGGTGGCCCTGGCGAAGAGCCGAGAGCTGGACGAGGGAGGGAGCGAGGATGAGGCGAATCGCAGCCCCGAGCGCCTGTTCCTCGTCAATCGAAAGGATCCGCTGGTGCTGAAGCAGAACTCCGCTGAGCTGTTCCTGCTAACCCGAATCCGGGATGAAGCCCATCGCTTCGCGATTACTTTCCAGCAGCGGCTGATGCGCCGCCGCAATTTCCGGTCGGTGCTTGAGGATATTCCGGGTGTAGGTGAAGGTCGCAAGCGGGCGCTGCTGCGGCACTTTGGATCCCTCAAGCGAGTGCGCGCCGCCAGCATCGAGGAGCTGAGCGAGGTAGAAGGGCTCGGCTCAGCGGTGGCGGAGCAAATCCATGCCTTCCTACACGGGGATGCGCACAAGGTAGGCCCGGCCGAAGACACAATCCGCGAGGCCTCGCTCGAGGATGCAAAAGTGGTCAATCCAAAGAAAGTGCGATCGCTCGAGGCGATCGGTGATTAAACTGGACCGGTGGTGTACTTCC
The DNA here is from genome assembly GCA_035262305.1 of Myxococcaceae bacterium. GTDB lineage: Bacteria > Myxococcota > Myxococcia > Myxococcales > Myxococcaceae > DATFTC01. The sequence continues at coordinate 5,526 of DATFTC010000165.1, forward strand.
GGGATCGAAAAAGAAGCACAGGTGACAGGGTTTTTCATTGCGACGTGCCCTCGCTGTGTTTTATAGCGCAGCTAATCGTGCCATCCGTGCCGAGGAGGCCGAGGAAAGGAATATGAGGCTTTACCCAAAGGTGATCCCCATCATTTCGCGCGAGAGCGTCCAGAGACTGATGCAGGATGGAGACATCGAGGTGGAGCCTCTGAGGATCGCGGACGCCGAGATGGACCTTTCCGCCATCATGCGCGAATACCTGGCCAACGAGGAGCGAGTGAACCAGGCCACTCGAGAGGCTTTGGAGCGCCGCGGCTACGACTACAGCAAGTTCAATCAGGTCAAGCGGGAAATGGCGGACGTTCGCGGCTTTAAGATGGGCGACGAGGGGATCGAGTACGTGATCAACCAGATGATCGAATTTCTGCTGATCAGCCGCAACGTGGAGGAAGTTTTCGCGGCCGACAACACGCTTCGGCAGAAGATCTACGGCATCATGAAGAAGCACCTCGATGTCGACGACGAGATCGACAAGGAGGCGCGCGCCCGGCTCAAGCACCTCCAGGAGGGCACGTCCGCGTTCGATATCGAGTACAACAAGACCGTGGAGCAGATTCGCCGGGCGCGTGGGCTCATTTGAGTCACCACTTAAGGCTCTCCTTGCCTTGAGCGCGCACCTTCTTATCGCCAGGGCGTGAGAAGGCGATCAAACGCGCACGAACCGCGCCGAGGTCGATCGCCCCGAGCAGTGCGAGCGGAAGCCGGCGTTGGTCGTCCGAGATCCAGAGGTGGACTTCGCGTCGCTGCCGGTAGTCATCCAGGCGGACCGCTGTCCCCGACACATGCCAAGCTTCGAACTCGCCGATGGCAAGGGAAACGTGCTCCCGCGCCTCGACCTTGGCGGAGAGGCGCCACAGCCTTCGGACCCCATAGACGTCGAAGCACAAGACGACGCCTTGCTTGAGCGGCAACTGCCGCATCAGGTACACCGTGGCAGTGACGTCCATGGCGTCACCGGCGGAGCGAAACTGGTTCTGGCCGCCTCGGTTGCCGAGCTTGTATTCAACGCTCACCCGGCGATCTTTCGCGCTGAACGAAACTGCGGCGTACTTGCGGACCTCGTTCTCGGTGGCGTCCTCGACGTATCGCACGGGACGCAGCGTCTGCGAGTCCAGGTAGGTCGTGGCCACCCCGTTCACCCGGCGCACCTTGGAGAACAGCGTATTCGTCTGCGCCTTGACCTCGACCGGCAGCTTTCCCTCCCGGATCGGTAGGACCCGCGTGGTCAATTTGCCGGCCTGGGCGATCCCCATCGCGTCCAACTCGTACTCCAGCGTCTCTCCGGTTACGAACGACAACGGCATGCGGATCGGCGGCAACGGCCGGCATTCGGCGTCGGAAGGGGGTGGCGCGGCATCGGCCGAAGCAACTCGCGGCGCGAGAGCAAAGGGAAGGGTCGTCAGAAAGGCAATTGCGCGCATGCGCTTCCGGGGTCCAACTCTCACGGCGCCAGTCTCGGAGTTCGAGCCAACGCTACGCCCTACACCAAACTGTGCCAAGCGAGCTATGATCGAACCACCTCCAGGGGCAATGTCGACAATTTGGGCTGTGCGCAGGTAGGAGGCTCATCGTGCCAATCGACCAGTACGAGGACGAGGACGACAAAAGCCGTTTGACGGGCGCAAAGGCGACGTTCAAGGAGTTCGATTGCCCAAGCTGTAACGCGAATAACCCGTGCGACCCGGCGTTCGGAAACGGCGACGAGATCTTGTGCAATTACTGCGGCTGCGAGTACTTGGTGCACGTTACCGACGAAGGGAAAGCGAAGTTGCGGGAGATCTGATCAGCGCCGTCAGGCGCTTGGTCTTTCGCCAAATATCGCAGTACCCACGCGCACGGCAGTGGAACCCTCCTCGATGGCGACTTCGAAGTCGGCCGTGGTCCCCATCGACAGCTGAGGAAGCTTCAGCTCCACGGCCAATTCCTTGAGCTTGAGAAAGTACGGCCGCGAGTCATCCGCCCTGGCGGCCATCGGCGGGAGGCACATCAAGCCGACGATTTCCAGGCCGGGAAGCTGCCGAACTGAATCGAGGAACTCGCTTGCCCTGCTCGCCTCCAGACCTCTCTTGGACGCTTCCGACGCGAGATTGATCTCAATGAAGCAGCGCAGAGGCTTGCCCGAGCGTCTGCGTGACAGCTCCCCGGCGACATCCGCTCGGTCCAGGGCGTGGAAGGCGTCGGCATGCTTCGCCACGTACTTCGCCTTGTTCAGCTGCAGAGGGCCGATCGCGTGCCAGCGAAGATCGCCAACCGCGGCGAGTTCGACGGCCTTGTCCCGCATCTCCTGGGCGTAATTCTCTCCGAAGTCGAGCTGCCCTGCTGCGCGGCATTCGAGGATGCTCGCCGCGGAGTGGAGCTTGGAGACCGCGATCAGTTCCACCGAGCCAGTGGACCGCCCCACTCGAGCGCACGCAGATTCGATTCGCCGCCGGACCATCGCGAGGTTGTCAGCGACGGCGCTCAAGTCCCGCTCCAGGGAAATGAGACCCCCGCCCGATTGAGCAAGAGGAGCGTCTCCGCCAACGGGAGGCCGACGACGTTGGAGTAGCTTCCGTGGACAGATTGGATGAGAAAGCTTCCGATGCCTTGTGCGCCGTACGCTCCTGCCTTGTCCATCGGCTCTCCGGTGCGGATGTACCAGTCGATTTCGCCGCGCGAGAGTACTCGGAAATCGATCTGCGACTCGACTATCCGCGAAGACTGGTGCGTGCCTGCCAGGGCAATCCCCGTCAGCACGGCGTGTGAACGCCCGGAGAGCAAGGTGAGCATCCGCCGAGCATCGGCGGGCGATTGGGGCTTACCGAGGATTCTTCCATCCACGACGACTGCGGTGTCCGCGCCCAGGATCAAGGCCTGCGGCATCTGCGTCGCAACTCGCACGGCCTTGAGCATCGCGACGCGCTCCACGTAAGCGGACGGGGTTTCTCCCCCCTGGATCGATTCGTCGATGTTTGCAGACCGCACTTCGAATTTTAGACCCAGCAGCTCGAGCAGCTGGCGTCGGCGAGGCGAAGAAGAAGCAAGGATGAGTTGGACTGGCGGCACTCGCTCATTAGCTCGCATTTGCGATTTGAGCGAGCGCGTCTTCGTTCTGCCGAATGTTGGCACCCTTCTTCAACGCCTTCAGATACGAGTCGCGCAGCTCTGCTTGCTTTGCCTGGAGAGCGTCGGAGGTCAACTTCTCCTTCTGCGAGGCGAACTCGGCGTCGCTGGGGTGCTGCCGCTCGGTCACTTGAACCAGCGCGTAACCTTCGCCGACGGAGTACACCTTGCTCAAAAGCTTTGGGGCCTCGGCGGCAGCGATGTCATGAGCGACTTCCGGAGCAGATCCCAGCTGCGGAATGTCGTTGCCAGTGAGGCTAAACAAGCCGGTTTGAACGCCGGTGGGCTTGCTTTCCGTCTCGAAGCGCGACTTCGGCACCTTGCTGTCCTTGTCCTTTTCCGCCGGGTAGAGCTCGGTGAGCGATTTTCCGCTCTTTTGTGCAGCGGCAAGGCCTTTTTCGGCGGCCGCCCGAGCCAACTGCTTCGATTTGTCTTTCGTGTAGAGCTGCCGTGCAATATCGACTTCGACATCCTTCAAATCTTTGTCTTCCCCAGGTTTCTTTTCCTCGACCTTGATCAGATGAAAGCCGAACTGCGTCTCAACGGGCTGCGACATTTGACCGGGCTGGAGCGAAAACGCCACGCTGGCGAACTCCGGGACCCAGTTCGACCGTTCGTTGAGCCCGAGGTCGCCCCCCGAACTTTTGCTCCCGGGGTCCTCCGAGTAATCCTTCGCCGCGGCGGCAAAGTCCTTTCCGCCCTCAATTTCCTGCCGGATCTTCTCAAGCCTTTGACGAGCGTCGTTCTTCTGCTCTTCGGGAGCATCCTTCTCGACCTTGATCAAAATGTGCCGGGCTCGAACGCGCTCTGGGGTGTGATAGAGAAAGCGATTGGCTCGGTAGTAGTCGGCGATCTCCTTGGCGCGCTCCTTCTGAAAGGTCGCCAGCTCCTGCGGCTTGGGCGGGGGGACGGCGCTCGCATACATCGTGGGCAGGAAACGGACGAACGCGGCATTCGCCTTATTGCCTTCGCGGTAGAACTTCCATTTGACCTCTTCCTCCGAAACCACAGCGCCGCTCGCCACCAGCTCCAGGAGCTTCTGCGCGGCAAGTCGTCGGCGAAGCTCGGCCTCGTATTCGATGCTGCTCTTTCGGTAGTAGTCGCGCAGTACCTGGTTGTACCGCTCGAGGTTGAAGCTTCCGTCCTTCTGAAAATCGGGGTTTTTGGCCAACAGCTCCTGCAGCTCCGCGTCGGACGGAACGATGCCCTGTTTATCGGCGGCTTGAGCGAGAAGCTCGCCGGTCACCAGTTGGTCCAGGACCTGCTGGGGGAGGCCGAGTTGCCGAGCGAGCGAGCTTGGAATGTTGTTTCCCTGGACCCTGAAGAACTGCAATTGATTGTTGTATGCGTTCACAAAGTCTCGCACCGGGATTTCCTTCCCGTTCACCACCGCCGCCGCGTTGGTTTTCTGAGGGGTCAGAGGCTGGTCGCAACCTCGGCTGCCGGGGCCGAACTGCAGCGTAAAGACAACCGCGATTGCAAGAATGAACAGGTATGAAATCAGTCGCTTCGGGTCAAAATGTGAATTCATGGAAGCGTTCGGGTACGGGTGCGACGGCAGAATCTTGTGAATTTCATCGAAGCTGCTTTGTTTGATGGGAACGCTGGCGCCGCCGGAGTGGGACGGGGGCGTTCACCTTGACTCTGTAGGATCCCAGGCGGGAAAATGCAAGGGATTCGGCGAACTTAGAGAACCTGGACGCATTGTGCTGACACTGCTGAAGCGGAACCGCGAGCTCATCCTCGTGAGCGTTCTGCTCCTGTACCCGCTCGGCGCGTTCCTGAGCAAGCGCCCGATTTCGCGGGAGCCAAACATCATTGACCGAGCGGTGCTCGCCCTCACCTCGCCGCTGCAGCGAGCATTGATCTGGGCTCTCGACGGCGCGCGCTCTGCGTGGAATGGCTACGCCGCTCTGCGCGGAGTGCGTGCGGAAAACGTGGAGCTGCGAGAACAGAATCGGCGGCTTCGATCGGAGGCGAACGAGCTGGCGGAGGTTCGCGCAGAGAATGAGCGGTTGAAGAGGATGCTGGATTATTCCCGCTCGAGCCCCGACCCGCAGCTCATGGCTCGCGTGCTCGGAGTCAATCCGGCGGCCACGCTGCTGTCTTTGCGGATCGATCGGGGCGAAGCAGACGGCCTGCGCCGAGGCATGCCGGTAGTCACACCCGACGGCGTGGTCGGAATCATTCAACGCGTCACCGGCTCCAATGCGGACGTGGTCCTGGTGACCGATCCCAACAGCCGGATCGGGGTGAAGGTGCAGCGCTCCAGAGTGCGCGCCACGGCGACGGGCAAGGGCGAGAACCGGTCGCTTCAGCTCGACAACGCGCTGCGCACCGAGGACCTCAAGGAGGGCGATCAAGTGGTGACCTCGGGCACGGATGGTGTATTCCCCGCGGGTCTGGTTGTCGGACGAATCACCTCGCTTCACCGACGTAACTACGGCATGGTACAGAGCGCCGAGATCGCCCCGGCAGTGGATATGACCAAGCTCGAAGAGGTCCTGGTCATTCGAACCAGCCCCGCGGCGCCGCCTCCGGTGAGCATCACCCCGGCCCGCCGCGGCGCCGAACTCGCTCCATGAAGTTCATTACCACAGTCGCCCTCACACTGTTGTTGCTCACCCTTGAATCGGTGGTGGTCAAATACCTCGGCCTATCAGTCACTCGCATCGACGTCACGGTTGCGGTGGTGGCGTTTCTTTCTTTGCGCGCGAGCACGGTCGAAGGCGCATTCTCCTCCTTCGTGGTTGGCTACCTGCTCGACCTGATGAGCGGACGTCCCACAGGTCTCTACACCTTTCTTGCTGTTCTCACCTTCCTGGTTGGCCGTCTCGCTGCCTCTCTGGTCGATGTCCGGTCGGCGCTTGTATTTGTTATATTCACGATGGCGGCCGATCTGGGCCACGGCCTGCTTGCCATCTTCTTCTCCTGGCTCACCTCGCGGGATGCAGCTTTTGGCTCCACTCTCTCCGCTCTCCCGTTGCAGGTTGCGCTTACCGGCCTGGCCGCCCTCGCGCTTTACCCGCTGTTCCGAAAATTTGATTCCGGCGGCGAACGGTCCGAGGTTGGGCTGCTCAGGTAATCAATGACTCTTGGACAGGACAGCGCGGGGCGCAGTCTCAAAACGCGCCTCGGCTATGTCGGTCTGGCGATGACCGCGGGGCTGTTGCTGCTGGCGGTGCAGCTCTATCGGCTGCAGATCGCGCATGGGGATGACTACGCTGCCCGCTCGGTCGACAACTTCGTAAAGAGAATTCGGCTGCACGCCGACCGAGGGATGATCATGGATCGGCGCGGAGAAATTCTCGTCGACAACCGACCGTCCTTCGACCTGTTCGTGACGCCGGCCTTTTGTCAGAACTGTCTCGACGAGGTGCTCCCGCGACTCGCGCTCTACCTCGGGTGGGATGCCGATCAGCTGCAGCACGCGAAGGATGTAGTTAAAGCGGGCAAGCTTGCTGCAAACTTTCAACCGGCGCTGGTTCGAATCGATCTGAGCCGCGACGAGCTGGACGTCGTCAATGCGCATCGAATTGAACTTTCGGGCGTGGAGGTGATGCGCGTCCCGCACCGCAATTATCGGAAGGGCGCGGTGCTGGCGCATCTGCTCGGGTACATGAACGAGATCAATCAGGAGCAGCTCGAGCGCCTCAACAACGCCGGAGCGAGCTATGCCCTTGGGGACTACGTCGGACGGCGGGGACTGGAGAGCTACTTCGAAGCCAAGCTTCGCGGCTCCGACGGCATGCGCAAGGAGGTCGTCAACGCCCGCGGGGAGCCGATTCCCGGGCTTAGCGAGCTTCTCGCCGGCGAGGATCCACTCCAGCCGCAGCCGGGTGCCAACATCGTCTTGTCGGTCGACTCGCGTCTGCAGGAGGAGGCGGAGAGAGTGTTTCCAGGCGACGCCGGGGCGGCGGTGGCCGTGGAAATCAAGACCGGATTCATCCTGGCGATGGTTTCGCGCCCCTCGTTCGACCCTAACCTGCTCACCGGCCGCGTCAGCGCGAGTCAGATGGCTGGCTTGGTTAAGGATCCGCTTCAGCCGCTTGTTTTTCGACCCGTGGCTCAGCATTACAGCCCGGGCTCTACTTTCAAACCGGTGACCGCGCTCGCCGCGCTCAGATCCGGTTCATTCAGCCCGCAAACCACTGCCACGTGCAACGGAGGATATCGCCTTGGCTCGCGCGTTTGGCGCTGCTGGAGTCATGGCCATGGAGTCGTCGACGCTCGAAGGGCGCTGCAGCACTCCTGCGACACTTACTATTACAAGGTCGGCGACACCCTTGGACTCGACCCGATCGCTGAGATGGGAACCGCGCTCGGCCTGGGATCGCCCACCGGCATTGGAGTGGTGGCGGAGGTCCCGGGCATCATGCCCAGCAGCGACTACCACAATCGCAAAACACCGGGAGGCTATACCAAAGGGATGGCGCTCAACAGCGCAATCGGGCAGGGCGACGACAATGTAACTCCACTCCAGTTGGCGATGGTATACGCGGCGATCGCGAATGGCGGGAGCGTCTATCAGCCGCAAGTGGTCCGGCGCGTCGAATCCGTGGATGGCAAAGTGATCGAAGAGTTCAACCCAAAGCTGGTTCGCAACGTCGATATCCCCCCCGAGCATCACAAGATCGTCATCGACGCTCTCAGTGCTGTCGTCAACGAGCCGGGCGGAACGGCCTATGCTTCGCGGCTGAAGGACATCAAGGTTGCAGGGAAGACGGGAACGGCGCAGGTCGCTCGGCTGGGCACCGTTCGAGTCAAGAAGGAAAACATGGACTATTGGGAGCGGGACCATGCCTGGTTCGCTTCATTCGCTCCAGCGGACGCCCCCGAGATTGCAGTGGTTGTTCTCAACGAGCACGGTGGACACGGCGCCTCTGATGCAGCGCCGGGGGCGATGGCGATCATTCGCAGGTATTTCGAGCTCAAGAAAGAGGACGAGAGCTCGGTAGCGATCGAGCGGACAGCAGTGCCGGAGCATCCGTCGCTGAAGGCCTACGCGCGGACCGCGCCTCCGAGCATCCGCTGATGCAGCTTGGAATTGAAAGGCGGATGGTCCCGCACGTTCCCTGGGGCTTGATCGGCTCCATTCTCGCGGTGTCCGCGCTGGGCATCTGGAATCTCGCTTCGGCTTCGCGTCCGCCGCACAACCCAGTCTGGACTAACCAGATGATCAACCTGCTGGTGGGCGTAGCCGCGGCGATCGCGGTGTGTCTGGTTGATTATCGTTTCATCTACCGGATGGCCGTTCCGGTCTATCTGCTCAACATCTGCGCCCTGCTGGCGCTCAAGGTACTCGGTCATCGCGCAAAGGGAGCCGAGAGCTGGTTCGCCCTTGGGCCTTTGCGGTTACAGCCCGCCGAGTTCATGAAGATTGGCATGGTGTTGATGCTGGCCAAATTCTTTCACGACGATTACCGGCCCACCGATGACAGTTACGGCTTGGTGCGCCTGTGGCGACCCGTGCTGATCAGCCTCGTGCCGATGGGGTTGGTCCTCGTTCAACCCGACCTCGGAACGACGATGATGCTTCTCTTTACGGCCTCGACGCTCATTCTCTTCGCGAAGGTGAAGCGCTCGGTGGTGGTGGCACTGGGAGTCGCCGGCTTGCTGGTGGCGGGCATTATCTGGAACGATTACATCCGCGAGACCGCCGAGCCCCACCGCACTTTGATCCGGCAGTTGCTCAAGCACCACCAGAGCCAAAGGATCGCCAGTTGGCTGGATCCAGAGAGGGATCTCCGAGGCTCGAACTATCACTCAGCTCAGTCGAAGATTGCCGTTGGATCCGGTGGGCTGACCGGAAAAGGGTGGGGGCAAGGAACGCAAACGGGATTGTTTTTCCTGCCCGAGCAACACACTGATTTCATCTTTTCCGTCTGGGCCGAGGAGCACGGGTTCCTGATGTGCCTTCTGCTGATAGCGCTCTACGGCTGCATCCTGTTGTCGGCGATGGGCGTCGCCTTCAATTCGCGCGATCGCTTCGGAGCCTTTGTGTCGGTCGGCGTGGCGGCGATGATTTTCTGGCAGGTCTTCGAAAACATTGGAATGGTCAGCGGACTGTTGCCGGTGACAGGCATTACCCTTCCGCTGATGAGCTACGGCGGCTCGTCGCTGGTCAGCGTGATGCTCGGTTTGGGGCTGCTGGTGAACATCAGCATGCGGCGACACATCTTTTAGCCACGCATCTGCCTGCGAAGCCGTGAGTCAATTGTTCCGCAGCTTGCAGGGCGACCGCTTGGGTGTATGAAGCAAGCGAGCGCCAGTCAGACTCCCTGATGGAAGGAAATGAGATGGCGAAAAGAGCCTCAGAGAAGGTGTCCGTTGCTTTTGCACCTGCGGCAAGCCCGGGTAGGACCAAAGGCCAAGATGACGCCGAGGAGCATCGAGGTTTTCCGCGGATCGACATCCAGGCTCCGTTTTCGCTTTGGATTGGCGAAGGCTCGGAGCGGCGATTTGCAGCCTCGTTGCGCGGGGTAAACCTAAGCGTCAGCGGCGCTTTCCTACAAAGCAGCTTCTTTCTCCCCATTCACACCGAGCTTCGAGTCAGCTTCCGCTTGAACGAGACGGAGGAACCCGTTCAAGCTCGCGCGCAAATTGTCCGCGAGGAACGGCCCGACACTGGCCCGGGGGGGGCGAAGAGCGGATTCGGTATTCGCTTCTTGGAATTCTTCAGCCAGACCGAAGTAACCCTGGCCAAGCTCTTTCTTGGCCAAAAGCTCCGCTCGTTCGTGCAACAGTACTTGCAATCCAAACGCGCGCGAGCCCTCGGCAGTGAACTCGAGCGCACGGTGGACGCGCTTGCCGCTTGGGAACTGGTTCGCGTCACCACCGCCCGCGACCCTTGGGAGCAATAGACGGAGCTCGCCCAAGCGCCGCGCTGCAGGTCTGGCCGAGCTAAGCTTTTGCCAGCAGGCGGCGGCGCTCAGCCTGATAATGCGCGGAGCAGAGGCCCTTGGACCGCGCTTCACGGCCGCAGCCTTCAACCTTACAACGCCGTTCAGCTGGAACCGGACCGCCCGTCAGCGCCTTCGGCGGGCGTCCGCGCCGCCGAGGCAGTGTCGACATCGTCGACATTGCGGTCATTATGCCGGAGCCGCCGCGCGAGATGGTCGAAATGCCGGTGTTGATTCCGCGCGCGACTCCGCGTCCGAGCGCTTCTCCAATCGTTTCCGCCCAGGACATCAGGCTGGGATTCGTTGCCAACGAAATGGGGCTAGAGGTTTTGCGAGGCCGAGCCATATCCAAATCTCCATGTGAAACTGCGAATAAGACTAACAACGACACCAAAGCACACCTTGGGGTTTGGCTGATATTGCGCCTCGTGTCAACAGAATGTGACAAAAAAAACAACTAGAGGACCTTTTTCAGTGCCTCCTCCAACCGCGCCTTCGGTACGGCACCGACGATTTGTTCAACCACGACGCCGCCCTTGAAGACCAACAGCATTGGAATTGAGCGAACCCCGTACTGCTGCGGGGTTTCTTGGTTGTCATCTATGTTGAGCTTGGCCACCTTCACCTTGCCTTTGTATTGAGAGGCCAGCTCTTCTACCGCTGGTGCGATCGCCCGGCACGGCGCACACCAAGTTGCCCAAAAATCAACCAGGACGGGCTGTTGTGAGTCGATGACCTCGGTTTTGAACTCGTTGTCGCCAATGTTGAAAACGTCGCCTGCCATGATTTCTCCTCTTCAAGTTCGCTCGGCCTGCGGGCGAGGCCACTTAGTACGTTGTTCTGCGCTCCGCAAGGCTGTGCCCGCATTGTACCGGCTTGGATGCGCGATCGCTCGTTAGGTTGCCGCGGAAATCGAATTGCCTTTCGCGCATGTAGGCCCGCTGGTGAATGCGATGACGGGAAGTGATACGGTTTAGCGCTCGATGATCAAGCTCTTCTTGCCTCAGGCGAAGCTCGAAGAATGGGCGGCCGACGCCCGCGCCGACCTCCAGGACGGAAAGCTCTTCGTCGAACCGGATCAAATCACTTGCTTGGTCGCTCCCGCAGTGCACTTCTCGAAGCTCGTTTCCGGCACGGACGCCAGGGGGCTGGTGGCGACCGTGAAGACGCCCGAGCAGCTGGAGCAAATGGGCGCCGAGCAGATGCTGGATTCGGTCATTCTCGGCGACGACGCGTACGAGGTGGTCCAGGGCTACCTGGCAGAGCTGCCTTGGCCACCCGTCAACAACGAGAAGGAGGAATCGCTGGACGCAGATCTGCTGGCGGCCTTTCTCTTGGACAAGATGACATAAGCCAGCGCTTTGTTTACAAAACGGCCTGGACATGAGCCGAACACTGCTTTCCATCGCCTGTCACGAGTACGCCACCGCGGCCATCCTCTACCTCGCTTTCCTCGTTCGCCAGTGGCGCTTCTTTGCTGTCGCCGGCAGAATCCTGATTGGAACCGGCCTTTTGATCCACGCCGTTGCCCTGGGCAGTGCGCTGGCGGGCCAAGGTGGAATGCCGGTGGGTCTCGCCCAAGGTCTCTCGGCGGTCGCCTTCTTGCTCCTGGCGATTTTCTTCGTTCTCGACCTGCGATACCGCATCCCGGTGATGGGTGCCTTCATCGGCCCGGCGGCGGTGGCGGTCTTGATTCCAGCGCTGCTGATGTCGACCAGCGGCGAGCCGATGCCGAGCGGTTTCCGACGGCCACTGCTCCCAGTGCACATCACCATCGCGTTGATTGGGATCGCGGCTTTTGCGGTAGCCACCGGCGTCGCACTGATGTACTTGCTGATGGAGCGGCAGATGAAGGGCAAGCACTTCGGGGTGTTGTTTTCCCGGCTGCCCTCGCTCACGTTCCTCGACCAGCTCAACAAGCAGCTCGTGCTCTGGGGCTTCGTGGCCCTCTCGGTGACTCTGGTCACCGGCGCGTTCTTCTCCAGCTCCACCGATGGGTTGTTCTGGAAATGGGAGCCGAAGGAGATCGCCACCTTGGTCGCTTGGATTATCTTTGCAGTCCTGCTCAACGCCCGCTTCTTTGCCGGTTGGCAGGGGCGCAGAGTCGCAGTGTTGACGATGGCCGGCTTCTGCGTCCTGCTGGTTTCCTTCCTGTCCTCTTACGATCCGAGTCGTCACCTCGGGGTATTTCGCTGATGGATTGGCTCTGCATCGGCTTGTCTCACAAAACTGCGCCCCTGGACGTGCGCGAGAAGATGGCGCTGTCCCCGGAGAAGATCGCCGACGTTTTGCAGCGCGTCTCCAATTCAGTTGGGGAGACCATGGTCGTCTCCACCTGCAACCGAGTGGAATTCTACGCCCTCGCCCGATCGACGGAAAAAGCGAGGGGTGAGCTGCATTCGGTGCTCTCCTCGCTCGGAGGAGACAACTCGCTGCAACATTTGTATGAGCATGACGGCGACTCTGCCCTCGTTCACCTGTTTCGAGTCGCTGCCAGCCTCGACTCGATGGTGGTTGGCGAGGCCCAGATCCTCGGCCAGGTGAAGGATGCACTGGAGTTGGCGCAGCGCGTGGGAACCGCTGGGCCAGAGCTCGTCCGCACCTGCGCCGCCGCATTCGCAAGCGCCAAGCGAATTCGCTCCGAGACTGAAATTGGAAGAGCGGCGGTGTCCATGGCTTCGGCAGCAATCGAGTTGGCGACGAAAGTCTTTGGCAGCCTGGAGGGCAGGGCGGCGCTTCTGGTGGGCGCGGGAGAAATGGGCGAGCTTGCGGCGAGACATTTGCGAAGTGCGCGTGCTTCGCCCATTTTCGTCACCAATCGGACGCGGGAGCGCGCGGAGCAGCTTGCCTCCGAGATCGGAGGGCAGGTGCGAGAGTTCAATGAATTGCACGCGGCGCTGACGGTGGCCGATCTGGTCGTCTGCTCAACTGCTTCGTCGAGCTACATTTTCACCAAGGAAATCGTCTTCCCGATCCTCCGCGCTCGGAAGCACCGGCCGCTGTTCATGGTCGATCTCGCCGTGCCGCGGGACATCGCTCCCGATTTGAGCGAGCTGGATGGCGTTTATGCGTACGACGTCGATGACATCCAGCGGGTCGTCGCCGACAACTCGGCAGCTCGCGCCGCGGAGGCCGCCAAGGCGGAAACGATCATCGCCGAGGAAATCGCTCGCTTTGTGCGCTCCCGCAGCATTCGCGACGGAATCCCGGTCCTGGCTCAGCTCCGGGCGCGCGCCGACCAAATCGCCAAGGCGGAGGCGGAACGGACGCTGGCAAACCTGGGCGCAGACTTGTCCGAAAAGCAGCGCCGAACGGTGCAGGCGATGGCGCAAGCAATTATCAACAAGCTTCTCCACGAGCCAACTGCGCGCTTGCGCGAGCTTCGCCCGGACGAAGACGCGAATCGCTTGGCGGACGCCGCTGCGCAGCTTTTCGGCCTCGACTCCGGCGCCTCACCGCCCGCGGATAACCCAAGACCACCTCGCGGGGAATTGAAGACAGCCGGCTCCGGAGGCTCGAAGAGGTGAGGACGCTTCGAATTGCCACCCGCAAAAGCCCGCTTGCGCTTTGGCAAGCGCGGCACGTGGCCGACTTATTGGCGCGCCGTCATCCCGGTCTGCAGTCCTCGCTGATCGAGATGACCACGAGTGGAGACCGCTTTCTCCAAGCACCGCTTGCCGAAATCGGCGGCAAAGGAATGTTCATCAAGGAGATTGAAGAGGCCTTGCTCGAGCGAAATGCGGACCTGGCCGTGCACAGTCTCAAGGACGTCACCACGTTGGTGCCGGGGGAGCTGTGTATCGCCGCCGTCCCGGCGCGAGAAGATGCGCGCGATGCATTCGTCAGCCCATCGGTGGCTCGCCTCGGCGATGTTGCGAGGGACGCTTCGATCGGAACCTCCTCTCTCCGTCGCCAATGCCAGTTGTTGGAGCGGCGGCCGGACCTGCGAATCGTGAGCCTGCGAGGAAACGTGGAGACCCGGTTGCGAAAAATGCGCGAGCAAGGCTTGGCGGGAGTAGTTCTGGCCGTCGCTGGGCTGCGTCGCCTGAAGCTGGAGGGTCAAGTCGCAGAGGTGCTGGACGCCGGAGTGATGCTGCCCGCGGTAGGGCAGGGCGCACTTGCGATCGAATGCCGCGCCGAAGATGAAGAGGTTCGGGAGCTGCTTGCTCCATTGAATGACGAAAAAACCCGCACCGAGGTCTCCGCGGAGCGCTCGTTTCTCGCGGAGCTGCAAGGCGGCTGCCGCGTGCCCCTCGCCGGACACGCAATCTTGACAGGAGAAACACTCCGGCTCCGCGGCCTCGTTGGCAGCCCGGACGGAAAGACGGTGATTCGGGGAGAGCGGTCCGGGCCGAGCCGCACCGCGGTGACAATCGGCAAAGCATTGGCACAAGAAATCGCCTCGCGAGGCGGCCGGGAGATTCTCCAGGCGTTTGGCGGGAACCCCACCGCTGTTCCCGATTCCTAGGTCCACCCGGCATGGGTCGCCTGGAAGGGATTCGCGTTCTGGTGACGCGTCCTCGCCCGCGGGCGGCAGAGTTGTGCGCATTGTTGGAGGCGGAGGGCGCCGAGGTGACGGTGACCCCGCTTCTGGAAATCATGGCTCCGGAGGATGACCGCGCTCTGCGCGCGGCGGCGCAAAGCGTGAGCCGTTACGCCTGGGTCCTATTCGCCAGCCCATCGGCGGTCGAAGCGTTTGCAGAGGCCACGCGCGCGGCGGGAACGTTGGCTCTACTCCGGCATTCGAAGATCGCCGTCGTCGGGCCGAAGACAGCGCAGGCGGCGCGCCAGCTGAGCCTGCCAATTGCTCGGGAAGCGGAGAAGAGCACCGGCCTGGGGTTGTTCGACGCCATTCGCCACCTCATCGGCCCGACCGATCTCGTGCTTCTTCCGGCGGCAGAGGAAGGCCGGCTCGAGCTCAAGGAGGCGCTCGAAGCCGACGGAATCCAAGTCGTGCGCGTCGCCGCGTATCGCACGCAGAAAAAAGCTCTCGACCGCTTGGCTCTGGCGGACCTGGAGCTCAACCCGCCTCGCCTGGTCTTGTTCGCATCGCCTCGCACCGTCGAAGCGTTTCTCGAATCCGCCGGGGACGTCGGACGCCGTGCGCTATCCCAGGCAGCGGTGATTGCCATTGGGCCAACGACCGCGAACGCGTTGGCGGCGGGGGGCATAATTGTCGCGGCGGTCGCAGACCAGCCCACATCCTCCTCGCTGGTCGCCGCGGCGGTGCGGGCGATTCGCGGCTAAGCTCTCTGGAGCGATGCCAGCCGCGACCGCGCACGCGATCCAGAGGACCGGCGCTGACTTCAACACTGCCTTTGTCTTGCGAGCGCTGGTGAGCGAGGGGCTGCTCAGCCCTGAGCAGGCTCACGAAATCGCAGCCAAGGAAGGCGCAGCCCGCGCTCGAGTCCTCAAGCAGCTGGGGGGCGGGGGAAAGGAGGAAGCCAGGTACGACGTTTCTCCGGTGGAAATCGTCGCCGCATTTCAAATCGCCTTGCCCAACGGGCGCGGTCTGACCTTGGACGAAGATCGCATCTCGCAGGCAGTGTCCAAATTCGCCGGAGTCGCCTACCGCAAGATCGATCCTCTGAAGCTAGACATGGCCTTGGCGACGCGGACCGTGTCCAAACCTTACGCCCACAAGCACGTGCTGCTCCCGTTGGAGCGAATTGATCCCGCTCGGCTGGTGGTCGCGGTGGCGAACCCGTTCGACCGGGAGCTGTTCGAAAATCTCCATCGCCTCTGCGGTTTGACAATCGAGCCGGTGCTCTGCGCGAAGACAGACATCCTCAAGGCGATCGAGGACATTTATGGTTTCAAGAAGACGCTCGCCAGAGCGGCTACCGATTTCGGCAGCACGTCGGACATTCAGAACTTCGAGCAGCTGGTCTCGCTCAGCAGCAACCAGGAGCTGGAAGCTTCAGACAAGCCCGTCGTTCAGGCGGTGGATTACCTGCTGCGGTACGCCTTCGACAACCGGGCATCGGACATCCACATCGAGCCGAAGCGGGATTCCTCGCTGGTCAGGCTGCGCATCGATGGCGTGCTTCACCCGGTCTACACGCTTCCATTGGGCGTGCACGCGCCGATGGTCAGCCGGGTGAAGATGATCTCGCGGCTGGACATTTCGGAAAAGCGCCGGCCGCAAGACGGTCGAATCAAGACTGAGCGCGACGGCCGCGAGGTCGAGCTTCGCGTTTCCACACTGCCGACGGCATTCGGCGAAAAAGTCGTCGTCCGCATTTTCGATCCGGAGACGCTGGTGCACGACATCGCTGAGCTCGGATTTGAGCAGAGCGAAAAGGCGATCTTCGAATCATGGATCGATCATCCTCACGGACTGATCCTCGTCACCGGACCTACCGGGAGCGGGAAGACGACGACGCTCTACTCAGCGCTCAAAGCGCTGGCAGGTCCGGAGGTGAACGTGACCACAATCGAGGATCCAATCGAAATGGTCTGGGACGCTTTCAACCAGGTCCAGGTTCAGCCAAAGGTTGGCCTCGATTTCGCGAACTCGCTGCGCCACATTCTGCGGCAGGATCCGGACATCATCATGGTCGGCGAGATTCGCGATGACGAGACCGCCGAGAATGCCATTCAATCTGCGCTGACGGGGCACTTGGTTCTTTCGACCCTGCACACGAACGACGCGGTCGGCGCGATCAGCCGAATGAAGGACCTGGGCGTCGCTCCTTTTTTGCTCGCCTCGAGCTTGATCGGAGTGATGGCGCAGCGCCTTCTGCGACGGCTTTGTCCGCATTGCGCGACCGAGACATCGCTCACTCCGGATGAGCTCGCCTCTCTCCAGGTTCCCATTCCGCTTCTCCCAGGAGGCGTTCGATTAATGCGCGGCGCCGGATGCGTGCGCTGCCGGCAAACCGGATTCTTTGGCCGTTCCGGCGTCTTCGAGATACTCGATATCACGCCGGAGATCCGCGATCTGATCAACCGCGGAGTGCATCTGTCCGAGCTCCAGGAGGCGGCGCGTCGGACTGGAATGCGAACACTTCGCGAAGCTGGCGTGCTGAAGCTGGCGCAGGGGTTGACTTCGTTCGAGGAAGTGATGCGGATGACCTCGGCACAGTAGCAGTCTGCTTGCTTCGGACGGATTGCGCCGCGTCCACCCGGTTCATGGTATTCATCGGCGGTTGAAGCAGAACGGCCCAGCCTCCGTGGTGGACATCGAAGTCATCGAGGACTGCTCGGCGAGCACGCGCTGGGACGAAGGATTTCTGCAGATCCGTCGGCTCAGATGCCGCAACCGCCGAAGCGATGGCTCCGTCTCAACCATTTATCGCGTCGATGTCATCGACCGCCCCAGGCTGGACGCGGTAGCGGTGGTGATTTACCGGCGGCGCGGACCAGAGATCGAGATTCTTACCCGCCACAATCTTCGCCCCGCGGCGTATTTTCGAAAGGACAAGCAGCCCACGATTCCCGATTCGCAGGAGCATTTGCGGGTGGAGGAAATCGTCGCCGGCGTGCTGGAGACCTCGGACCAAGGTGAGCAGGGCTTGCGGCAACGCGCGGCGAGCGAAGTCGCTGAGGAAGCGGGAATCCAGGTCGCCTCCGAAGAGATTCAGATTCTCGGCGGGCCTTTCTTCGTCGCGCCTGGAATTGTCTCGGAAAAAATCTTCCTCACCGCGGTGGATGTGACCGGCAAGCCCCAGGGCGAGCCGCTCGGAGATGGATCCCCGCTCGAGGAGGGCGCGACGTTGCAGTGGCGACCGGCCGTTCAGCTGCTCGAGGACTGCCGTTCAGGCCGCTTGCAAGATGCGAAGACAGAGATCGGCGTCGCCCGCTTTCTCGCGGCCCAGCAGGTGCCATCGCCATTGTCCGGGCGCTGAGCTTGCGGCTAGGTTCGGACCCCGATTCAAAGGAGAAGCGAATGGGCCCAGGCCCGGCCACCGGTGCTGCTGCGGTTCCGCAGCACGCCCCCGCGTTTCGAGCAAGGCGGTTCCTCAACTGGTTTCCGCTCGGGCTGAGCTACGCGTTTCTCTACATGGGCCGCTACAACTTGACGGTGGCAAAGAACGCGCTCGGCGTTCTGATGACCAACGAGGATTTCGGGATCATCTTCAGCGTCGGCACCGCGGTTTACAGCGTCGCATTTATCGCCAACGGACCGTTGACGGACAAATTGGGGGGCAAGCGTGCGTTGCTCGCGGCAGCGCTCGGATGCGCCGTGATGAACTTGTCGATGGGTCTTTACCTCGACCACGTTCTTTCGGTGGGCAGCGTCAACAATGCAAGCCTGCGGTTCTGGTTTTGCGTCCTCTACGCGGCGAACATGTACTTCCAGAGCTTCGGTGCGGTGGCCGTGGTGAAGGTGAACACCCACTGGTTCCACGTTCGGGAGCGGGGAGGTTTTGGCGGCATCTTCGGCACGATGATCGCCAGCGGCATCTTCATGGCCTTTACCGTCAACTCGTGGATCCTGGAGCTCGCTCAGGCGCGCTCAGGCGGGGGAAGCGAGGCCTTTCAAGCCCGTTGGGTCTTCTTCGTTCCAGCGGCCATCCTCTTCCTGATGTTTCTTGTCGAGCTGGTGGTTTTGAAAGATCGACCCTCCCAAGCGGGACATTCGGACTTCGACACCGGCGACGAAAGCAGCGAGGCGGACGTCCCGCTGGTCCGGGTCATGATACGCGTCATCACTCACCCTGTGCTGTTGACGGTCGCACTGATCGAGTTTTGCACCGGAGTCATCCGGCAGGGCGTGATGCAGTGGTATCAGATCTTCACCAAATCGGTCCTCGCGCTGCCTGCCTCCCATTACCTGCGAGATGGGACCTGGGGGCGGTGGTGGACGGTCGCTCCCTTCTTCGTCGCTGCTGCCCTGCTGATGCTGATTGGCTGGCGCAGCAGCGGCAAAGCGCGGCGATGGTTTTTCAGCCTGGGAGGAACGCTGTTCCTGGCGCCGTTTCTCCAGGCCGGTTGGGGCGGCCTTCTCTTCGTGGCCGGTGTCATCGGTAGCAACGTCGCAGGGCAGGTCAGCGATCTTCTGTTCCAGTCGCGCAGAGCACCGGTCGCCGGCGTCCTCTACGCAGTCCTGCTGGGTTGCGCCATCGGCATGGTTTTCGCGCTCGGTAGCACAACCACCTTCGTGGCGAGCTCCTCAGATCCCATGCTTCGCCCGGGCGATCGGATTGTCTCGGTCGCGGGCCAATCCGGCTTCAAGGATTGGCAGGGTCCGAGCGAGGCTTTTGCCTCTGTTCCCGCCACCTGCCTCGGAGGTTCGCGTTGGGATTCCAGAAGGCACATCTGCTCGAATGCGCCTGACGTTCCGGACAATCGCCTGCCGACCAGCACCGGCACCATCGAAGTGACTGTCTTGCGAGGGGGCCAACTCATCCCCCTTCGCCTCAAGGATCCGGCGCCGGCGATGCGAGCCGGGGAACAACGGACGCTCAAAGCGACTCCGCGAGCGACGCGCTCGCCCTACGTTCTTGGCGCGATCGTCTTTCTCATGTCGGTGTGCGTCATCGGCTCTCATGGGGTGCTGAGCGGAACGGCATCCGCCGACTTCGGCGGCCGCCGTGGCGCGGCCACCGCAGTGGGGATGATCGACGGGTTCGTCTACCTTGGCTCCGCGGTGCAGTCGGTGGCTCTGGGTTATCTGACCGAGCGCAGCTGGAGCTATTGGCCGTGGTTTTTGCTGCCCTTCGCAGTGATCGGGCTGGCCTTGTGCCGACGCATCTGGTCGGCCAAGCCGCGCCAGCAGCGCCCGTCCGCCGCAGTGGAGCTGAGCTCGCCCGGGCTGGCCGGCAGGGTACCCCCGAGGGCCGGAACCGGGACCTAAGCTGTCTCGCCATCCATTTTGTGAATACACTCATCTCGTGGGTCCTCCAGCGCCACAGCCGCAGCTCCACAACCGGTTGGACGTCCACGACCGCAAGCAGTTCGAGATCAAACTCGAGTACGAGCCCTCCCCGACCGATCCCAAGTCTCGCTACCTCGTCGAGGCCTATCTTTTTCTGCCCGCGAGCCTCAACGTCGATGCCGAAACCTACCCGCGGCAGGATTTCTATGCCGACATCCACAACTATGTTCGTTTGAAGACGCCGGTGTTCGATCTCGATGAGATCCTCTCTGCCGAATCCTCGCCGTTGCTCCGAATGGAGGAGTACGTTCAGCAGAAGTCATTGCCGCAGGAGACGGAGCTCATCTACCAAGCGAAGCTCCTCTCCTGCGTCTTTCGCGGCGCGCTGCGGCGATTCCCGCGATCGGTGGAGGCGCGTTGCCGAGAGCTCGCCTCGGACCCGGGAGATTCGGCGCGACAAGACCAGCTCGCACGGGACGTCCGGCAATCCCTTCGGGCGATGGCTGCCGTGCTTGCGCGCTTCCGAGCGCTGAACAAATCCCTCTTCGCACGTACCGAGCTCGAAGAGAAAACGCGAGCGTCACTACGGTTAGTCGACGAGTACATGAGTCTCTCAGTGGAGCGGGTGGGCCGAAAAGCACTCACCGCGATGGACGAATTGCCCCGCCCTGGTCTCTACGCCGATCTTCGTCGGGAGTTGATGAGTGAGATCATCGAGGGAGAGAACTACCGAAAGGCCGCCCAGTTGCGATCGGTGTTGAGCCCGGCCGGCGACAATGAAGAGTACATACAACGTCTGGGGTTCCTGAAGAAGTTCTGCACCAACATCCTCTTTCTCGCGCTTCGGCGCGAGCAGCGAAACGGGTGGGAAGAGCTGATTTTCGCGCTCGCGGCAGGTCTGGCGATGGCCTTTGCCACCGCGGTTGCCTTTTGGGCCCAGGGTCGCTTTCCGCAGGTGAGCCTCAACTTTTTCTTGATCGTGGTGATCGGCTACATCATGAAGGACCGGATCAAGGAGGAATTGAGACGAGTATTCGCATCGGCCCTCACGCCGTACCTCTTCGACCGCAAGAGTCGGATCATCGAGCCGGTGACGAAAAGACCGCTCGGCCTATGTCGGGAAAAAGTGGACTACCGGACGGCAGGGCAGGTGCCGGCGGAGATCCTGGCGCTGCGGCAAAACGACGATTTCGCCACCGTGTCTCAAGGGGAGCTGGCGGAGACGGTTATTCACTATCAGAAAGAGGTCGCTCTGGCTTCGCAGCTGCTCCCCGAGCGGGCGGGGCTGAGCGGAGTGGCGGATATCATCCGGCTCAATGTCGAGCGGCTACTTCGCGACATGGACGATCCGGAATACGCGCTGGAATACATCGACCTCGAGGATTTCTCCGTAGGTCACATCCGTGCTGCGAAACGCTATCACGTAGATATCGCCTTCCGCTTCTCGGTTGACGACGGACGATCGCAGAGTGTCTCCTTCCGCTTGGCCCGGCTGGTGCTGGACCGCGATGGAATCAAACGCATGATTCGGTTCCAGCCGGATTCGGGATCGCCCGGCTCGAACGTTCCTGCTCGGTCGGTCGCATGACGCGCGGGATGGAACAGGAGCGCGCTCTCCAGTCTGCTCCCATCCTCGAGGGAGTGCTGGCCCGCGCGCGGGCGATGGGTCGGCGAGGAGTTGTAGTGTTTGATTTGGATTCGACGGTCTTCGACAATCGGCCCCGCCAGGCGCGGATTCTGCGCGAGTTTGGAGCGCAGCACAGCATCGACGCGCTGGCCGGTTGCTCTGCCAGCCATTTCAACTCCGGGTGGGATCTGCGCGCGGCCATGCGCAACTGCGGCATGAGCTCTGCCGAGGCCGAGCGCGTCTACCCCGAGGCGAAGGAATTCTGGTTCAAGCGATTCTTTACCAGCGGCTATTGTGTGGAGGACGTAGCAATTCGAGGTGCCCCCCAATTCGTGAAAGCGATCGCTGATACCGGCGCGATCGTCTGCTACGTCACTGGCAGACCCGAGGAAATGAAGAAAGGAACCCTCGACGCAATGCGCAATTGCGGCTTCTTGATGCCCGGCGACAACGTGCACCTGATTCTAAAGCCGTCTCCCGAGATGGGTGACGATCAATTCAAACGAGAGGCGCATCGACAGCTGATGAAGCTAGGGAGGGTGATTGCTGCTTTTGATAACGAGCCCACGCATGTAAATGATTACCGGCGAACTTTTCCGGAGGCGACGATCGTGCATCTCGCGACGGACCATTCGGGGCGGCCGGTGGCCCTTCTAGAAGGCGTATTGTCGGTCCCTCACTTCGGGTCGATGCTCGAGCGGCCCATTGCCGGAGAATAATCCGTTTGAAGTCCGTTCTCAGCGACGCTATGGAGGCTCTGACAGTAGCCATCGTTCCCGGTCCGACCGACCCGGTCCAACGCGCGACGAGAACCGGTGGTCCCCAGGAGGTGTTGTGGCCAGCGCTCTAAAAAAGGAAACGCTGTTACAGATGTATCGTTCGATGGTGCTGATCCGCCGATTCGAGGAACGCGCTGCGCAGCAGTATGGGCTGGGTAAAATTGCCGGATTCTGCCACCTCTACATCGGACAGGAAGCGGTGGCAGTGGGGGCGACCGAGGCGATCCGACCCGACGACTATGTCATTACCGCCTATCGCGACCACGGGCAGGCCCTGGCGCGAGGCGCTGATCCAGGCATGGTGATGGCCGAGCTGTTTGGGCGCTCTACCGGCTACAGCAAGGGCAAGGGCGGCTCGATGCACCTCTTCGACATCGAGCACCATTTCTACGGCGGATTCGCCATCGTCGGGGCCCAGATTCCGCTGGGGACCGGGCTTGCGTTCGCATCGCGTTACCGCAACGAGGATCGCATCACCGTGTGTCTTTTCGGCGATGCCGCCGCCAATCAGGGAGCCTTCCACGAATCGCTCAACATGGCCTCCAAGTGGAAGCTGCCCATCGTTTACATCTGCGAAAACAATCGATACGGGATGGGCACCGACATCGCGCGCGTTTCCGCTGAGGCGGAGATTGCCAAGCGCGCTTGCGCGTACGCGATGCGCGGCGAGCAGGTCGATGGGATGGATGTCCTGAAGGTCTACGAGGCGGTGAAGGAGTGCGCCGAGCATGCGCGCTCAGGCCGCGGCCCCGTGCTGCTCGAGGCCCAAACGTACCGCTACCGCGGTCACTCGATGGCCGATCCCGCGACCTATCGCGAAAAGAGCGAAGTCGAGAGTGAACGGAAAAACGATCCGATTCCGAGGCTGCGAGATTACATTTTGCGCGTGAAGGCGGCCAGCGAACCGGAGCTGGATGCGATCGACGCGCAGATCAAAAAGATCGTGGACGAAGCGGTGAAGTTCGCAGATGCGTCTCCCGAGCCGTCCGAGGACGAGCTGTGGCATGACACCATTGTCGAGCCGGGGGAGCCGGACGTGCGTCCCCGGGAGCGCGTGCTCGGTGAAAAGGTGCAGTGGCCTTCCTATCCCTCCGGCAAAGAGCTGAAAGTAACTTGGGAGATCGAGCCGAGCGGCAAGACGGAAAAAAAGGTCGGCTAGCGAGGATGCATGCCTGAAATCATGTACCGCGAGGCGCTGAATCAGGCGCTCGCCGAAGAGATGGAGCGCGACGCCAATGTCTTCCTCATCGGCGAAGAGGTCGGCAAATACCAGGGCGCATTCAAGGTGTCGCAAGGGTTGCTTCAGCGTTTCGGGAGCGCTCGAGTGGTGGACGCCCCGATTTCCGAGCTCGGCTTCACCGGATTGGGAATCGGCGCAGCGATGGTCGGCCTGCGCCCCGTCGTTGAAATGATGACCTTCAACTTCGCCATTCTTGCGATGGATCAGATCTTGAACGGGGCGGCGAAGATCCGGCACATGTCGGGCGGGCAGCTTCGAGTTCCGATCGTCATTCGCGGACCCGAGGGCACCGGAGGGCGCCTCTCATCGCAGCACTCCCAGGTGTTCGATTCGATTTATTCCAATTTCCCCGGGATTAAGGTGGTGGCGCCCGCTACGCCCAAGGATGCGAAGGGGCTGCTCAAGACCGCCATCCGCGACGACAATCCGGTCATCGTGTTCGAGGCCGAGCGGTTGTACGCGGTCAAAGGCGAAGTTCCCGAGGGCGAGCTGCTGATTCCGATCGGCAAGGCCGAGGTGAAGCGCGAGGGCAAGGACGTCTCGCTGATCACCTGGTCGCGAATGTACTACTACGTGGAACAAGCGGCTGCAGAGCTGGAGAAGGAGGGGATTCATCCGGAGATCCTCGATCTGCGCAGCCTCCGACCATTGGACGAAGAAGCGATTTTGGCCACTGCGAGAAAGACGAATCGGGTGGTAATCGTCGAAGAGGGGTGGCCCCACGTTGGTATGGGCGCCCAGATCGCCGATCTGCTCCAGCACAAAGCTTTCGATTACCTCGACGCGCCGGTGCTTCGCGTCTCCGGCCTGGACGTCAACATGTCGTACGCCGCCAATTTGGAGAACCTGATCCAGCCGACTCTGGCCAGAATCGTCGGTGCGGTGAAAAAGGTGCTCTATCTCGAGGAGAAGTGAGGATGGCCACAGCGATTCAGATGCCGGCGCTCTCCCCGACAATGACCGAGGGGAAGATCACCAAATGGCTCAAGAAGGAGGGAGACAAGATTGCCGCGGGCGACGCCATTGCCGAGGTCGAAACCGACAAGTCGAACCTGGAGGTTGAGGCCTACGACGACGGGTACCTGCTCAAGGTTTTGATCAAGGAAGGAGACACTGCGCCCGTCGGAGCACCGATCGCGTACTTTGGCGAAAAGGGCGAAAAGGTGAGTCTGGAAGCCCCAGCGCCGGCCGCAGCCGCGCCAGAGCCGCGTCCGCCCGCCGGCCCGCCGCCGAGCGAGGTCAAGCGCGCGCCGGCGCCACCGGTGACCGCCGCACCACCGCCGCCGACCGAAGTCAAACGGGCTCCGGCGCCACCGGTCGCAAAGGTTGGTCCCGAACCGGGTGGACAGGTAGTCCCGCTGCGCCGGGCGGAGGTCGCCGAAGGGGACGGAAGGCTGCGGGCATCGCCGCTGGCCAAAAAAATGGCGCACGATCAGGGCCTGGATCTGTCGGGGCTGCAGGGATCCGGTCCGCAGGGGAGGATCATCAAGCGCGACATCGAAGCCGCGATCAGCCAAGGGGCAACGGCGCGCAAAGCGGCGCCGATCGCGATGCCTCAGCTTCAGTTGGAGCGCCGCTCGCCCGAGACACTGCCTCTCAGCTCGATGCGCCGTGTGATTGCACAGCGGCTCACCGAGGTGAAGCCGGGCGTGCCTCACTTCTATTTGACGGTCGACATCGAGATGGCAGAGGCGCTGAAAATCCGGGACGAGGCGAACGCGCTGGAGACCAAGGTCTCCGTGAACGACATCGTCGTCAAGGCGGCAGCCATCGCTTTGAGGCGAGTACCGAAGGTGAACGTCTCGCTTCAGGGCGACCGCATGGTGCAGTACTACACTGCCGACGTCGGAATTGCGGTGGCGATCGACGAGGGCCTGATCACCCCGGTAATCCGCGATGCGGATGTGAAGGGGCTGTCAGCTCTGGCCGCCGAGGCGCGCGATCTCGCCGCGAGAGCTCGCAAACGATCGCTCAGACACGAGGAATACACCGGTGGATCGATCACGGTCTCCAATTTGGGAATGTTTGGCATTGATTGGTTCGTGGCGGTGATCAACCCACCGCAGGCCGCCATCGTCGCTGTTGGCGCCGTTACCGAGCGGCCCGTAGTTCGCGATGGACAGGTGGTGGCTCGCCAAATGATGTCCGCCACGCTCTCCGGCGATCACCGAATCATCGACGGCGCGCTCGGTGCTCAGTATCTCCGGGAGCTGAAGGCGCTTCTGGAGCATCCGATGCGCCTGCTCTTCTAAGCGGAACTGTAGGCCGGAGTGAGAAGTCTCGACAGAGTGCGAGCGACGCTCCGACGTTTTTCACTCTGGGCGCGCTTTGCCCCCAGATTTGCGGTGGCCTAGACTTCACTCATCAATTTGCCGGGCGTGGGCATTGGGGCAGGCTTCGAAAGTCCTCTGCGATCTCGTGGAGAGTTTTGATGCGGGCGGATGACTCCCCCGCGGTTCTCTACGTCGACGACGAGCCGATCAACCTGCGCGTCTTCGATGCAAATTTCCGCGACCGGTTCAAAATCATCACCTGCCAACTGCCGACCGAAGCGTTGGCCATCCTCGCCAACCGCGGACACGAAATCGGGATTCTGATCTCGGATCAGCGCATGCCGGAGCTCACCGGAGTCGAGCTTCTCGAACGAGCGAATGAAATTGCGCCGGACGTCCTGCGAATGGTGATCACCGCTTATTCCGACGTTCAGGCGGTAATCGATGCCGTGAACCGCGGGCGGGTCAGCCGCTACTTCGTCAAGCCCTGGATCAAAGAGGATCTGCTTGCTGCTCTGGAGGACGCGATGCGCATTTTTGTGCTCCAGTCGCGCATTCGGGAAATCGAGGCTCGGATGCTCCGTTCCGAGCGCTTGGCGGCCATCGGTCAAGTCAGCGCCGGGATTGCGCACGAGCTGATGAACCCGATCGCCTACATGAGTCAGAACATCGAGGCGCTTCGCACGGAGCTGAAAGTGCTCGCCGAGTACGTCTCTGCTCGGCTGCAGAAACAGCGCGATGAAGAGGTCGAGCACACACTGAAAGAGCTTCCGCAGATACTCAACGACATCGAAACCGGATCGAAGCACATTCGCCAGGTGGCGCTGGGCATCCGCGGTCACGCGCGAAGCGAGGAAGAATCCACCGAAGCTGAGCTGGCCGACGTTGCCGGTTTTGCGGCGAAGCTCGCTCGCTCAGAGGTGAAACAACGCTCGAAGCTGGCCGTCGAGGGTCCACCGGTGAGAATTGCCGGCGGACCCGTCCAGGTCTGCCAGGTTTTGCTCAACCTCATCGTCAACGCCGCCCAGTCGCTGGAAGGCACCGCTCGACAAGGGATGATTCGGGTGAGCTGGGAGCTGGAAGGCGACTGGGTACGGCTGATCGTCAAGGACAACGGCGTCGGAATCCCGCCCGAGCTCCAGGAGAAAGTCTTCGAGCCTCTCTTCACCACCAAGGCTCCCGAAGTCGGTACGGGGCTCGGCCTTGCCATTTGCAAGGAGCTGGTTGGTCGAATGGGCGGTGAAATCAAGTTGCACTCGACCGTCGGCGTCGGGACCACGGTCGAGCTCAGGCTCCGCAGGGCCGGCGCATAGCGGCCGGGTTTTCCGCAAGAGCGATGGAGCAACAGCTGTTTCCACCGGGCAGCTTCGGCGCTGGTACGCCCCTTGCTTCGCCCTTGCGCCCATCCGGCGCTTCACGCCGGGGAAGCGCGGGAGAAGCTCGTGGGAAAGTGGATCGGCATAGGGGCGATTTTCGCGGCGTTTGCAGCGCACGCTTCGACTCGAACTGCGGTCGCCGCGGCCGGACGGTGTGACGATCCGGACCTGCTACGGCAATCCGAGGAATTGACAGAGGCGCTGCGCGCTCGCATCGGCGAGCAGCTCCTCGATGGGAATGAGCTGTTGAAGCGCTTGCCGCCGTCGGCTTCGCACCTGCCCGCCGAGCTGCAGCGACAGATCGACGGGGCTGAGCTGCAATACTTCGCGGCGGATTATCGCAAGGCGGAGCACCGAGTGCTCGAGGCGCTGGGGGAGGTTGAGCGTCTTCCCCCTGGGCCAGCGCGCTGGCAGCTCTTCGTTCGCGGTGTGCTCTTGCGCGCGCTCATTTTGCGGGCGACCGGCCGGACGAACGAGGCGGATGGGCAGTTCCGCCGCATTCTGCGACTGGATCCGGACTATCGAATGGATGCGGACTACTTCCCGCCCTCCACTCGGGCGCGGTTCGATCGCGTGCGTCGACAGCTCCTGTCCGAGCCAAAGGCGACGCTCGTCGTCTCCTCCAATCCGACGGGCGCCGAGATTTTCGTCGATGGCTTGGCGATGAAACGAACGACGCCGGCTTCGCTCCAGCTGCCTCGGGGCCGCTATGCTTTTTCCCTGGCCAAGGACAGTGGTTTTTCGTTTTCCAGAGACGTCGAAGTCGGACTTGCCTCCTCGTTGCGCGTGGACCTTGAATTCGAGAGCTCACTTCAACCGACGCTGCCGCTGTGCTTTGTCGAAGCGGCTGATGAGCCGCTCCTGGTGACCAACGCGGTGAAGCTCGGCGGTTGGCTGTCCGTCGAGCAGGTCGTCGTCGCGCGAGCGGAGCAACTATCGCCAAGCCAGACCTCGGTCTCCGCGACACTGATTCAAGTCCCCACCGGTCAGAAAATACGAGAGGGAGCGGTAACGATGGACAGATCAGAAGACTCATTGACCGGTTTGGAAGAGCTCGCTGAGTTCATCTGCACCGGCAATGCGAGCCAAAGCATCGCCTTTCCGGATGTCCTCCAGATCCATCCGCCAAGGGTACCACCGAGCGCCGAACCGAAGCGCCACAATCAAGGCATCCCATTGCGGGAAGAACTCAAACCGGAGCCAATGCGCCCTCCCGATTCCTCGAGGCGATGGAGCCGGATCGTGGGTGCAGGTCTGATCGGCCTAGGGGCGTTGACAGTTGGCGCGGGCCTGGTCTTCCAACTGCGATCCGATCGGAGCCGGGCGGATTTGGAACGGTATTACGCGGGCGGGAGGGCCCCGGCAGTCGCCGAGCTGAGCGCTGTGCGCTCGCTCAACAGTCGCATGGACTCCCAGCGCACCGCGGCGATCGTCAGCTATGTCGTCGGAGCGGCCGTCGCGTCCGCCGGCGCTTTCTTCATCCTAAATCGTTCCGCCAACCCAGATCAGCATCCTGCGGCGTCCGTAGACGCGGTGCCTGGAGCGCTCTCACTCAGCGCGGGCTGGCATTAGGGCTTTCCCGTATTGCGCTGCGCGATGGCGCAATGCGAGCGTGGAGCTTTCGCCAGGGCCAAGGGAATTGAGGAGCAGAGTGGGAAGGGCGGGTCCATTTCCGGGACGCTCGGCAAGCGCAGTGATCGCCGGCGTTGCAATCAGCGGCGCTTTGACGGCGTGCGACATCAGGATGGGCATCGCTTGCCGAAGCGATTCGCAATGTGGGCCTGGCGCCATCTGTATCGATGGACTCTGTTTTGCGAGTGGGCCTGCGGACGCTGCGCGGGATCCGTCGCTTTCGAGTGGAACCTGCGACGCGGGCGAGAACGGCGCCTGTACGTCTTCCGTCGGCGAAGTTTGCCTCCGGGGCGGCCGCGCGTGCGACGCAGGCACTTGGGGCGCATGCACGCCCATCGCGGCGTCCACGGATGTCGAGAGCTGCGGGCCCTCGTGCGGTGCCTGTGGATCGCGAGCCGATCGATGCGAGCAGGGGATCTGCAAATGCGGAGGCGCTGATTCTTGTAACCCCGGGCAACGCTGCGCCGGACACGCGTGCATCTGTGATTCGATGTCGTGCCTTGGCTGTTGCGATGGAGCGCTCTGCCGTGACATCTCGTTCCCAAGGTGCGGATCGCTGAGCGGATCCTGCACCAGCTGCGACCCGATGCGCGCAGACCAGTGCGCTGCCTCCAGCGGCTGTCAATGCGGCCCGGGGCCACAGTGCGCTGCGGGTCAGCGCTGCAATGGGGGCATTTGCGTGTGCGACGCGACTTCCTGCAGCTTGGGATGTTGCGACGGATCAACCTGCCGTTCGAGCTCGATGAGCTCGTGCGGCGTGGAGGGGCGACGCTGCGCGATCTGCGACGCCGAATTGAGCGATCGCTGCCGCAGCGATGGGACTTGCGCGTGCGGCTCAGGTCCGCCTTGCATTTCGGGCCAGCGGTGCTTGGAAGGTTTCTGCATCTGCGATCCGTGCGGCCCGGCCGGCTGAGCGTCCCGACCTTACTTTGCCAGCTGCGCCACGAGCATCGCCAACCTCGGCGAAGCTTGAATACGCGCGCGCGCTCCCGCGATCGCCTCTCGAAGAGCTTCCACCTGATCTCGCGTCGCCTGCGGTCCCGTCGCGCCAGGAACCTCCTTCGCCTGCTGCGCTCGTTGCGGCGACAGCACCGTCAAGTCCTCGGCGGAGATAAGGCCGTCGGCAGCGGCGACTTCAGAGGCGCCGACGTCTTGCAAGGCCTTCCCGCTCGCGCGAGCGGCCTGGACGAGCTTTCCCACCGCTCGGTACGCCTCGCGGAACGGAACGCCGCGCGACACCAGCCGTTCGGCCAAATCGGTGGCCTGCGTCGCGCCGCCTTGGAGCGCCGCCGCCAACCGCTCCTCGCGGAATCGGATTCCCGAAATCCCGGCGACCATCGCCTCCAGGCACTCCCGGACCAACGCCGCGGCCTCGAGATAGCTCGCCTTGTCCTCCTGAAGGTCGCGCATGTACCCGACCGGCAGCCCCTTGAGGATGGTGAGCAGCGCGACGAGTTCTCCGATCCCCCGCGCAGCTTTTCCGCGGGTCAGCTCGAACAGATCGGGATTGCGCTTGTGGGGCATCATCGAGGATCCGAAGCTGATCCGATCGTCCAGCTCGATGAAACCGAATTCTTGCGACGCGAAGTCGATCACGTCCTGGCTGATGCGGGAGAGGTGGAGCAAGCACTTCGCCGAGGCGAAAACGAAGTCCAGCGCGAAGTCCCGGTCTCCAACAGCATCGAGGGCATTCTGAGTGAGGCGCGTGAAACCGAGGAGCTCGGCGGTGCGCTCGCGCCGGATCGGCAGCGAGGTGCCGCTGACTGCGCCCGAGCCCAGCGGCGATTCGTCCAGCGCGTTCAACACCTGCGCAAATTGAGCCGCATCTCTCGCCAGCATCTGGCCGTATGCGGATAGCAAAAATCCGACGGACACCGGTTGCGCCCGCTGACGATGCGTGTACGCCGGCATCAGGAATGCACCCTCCGGTCCTTCGGCTTTGGCCGTCAGCACCTCCAGCAGGCGCGCTATCCTCTCGAGGATTTCCAGCGATTGCTCCCTCAGGTGCAGCCGCGCGTCGAGGGCCACCTGATCGTTTCGCGAGCGGGCGGTGTGCAGTCGTTTCGCGCTCTCTCCGATGCGCCGACCGAGCTCAGCTTCGATCGCCATGTGAATGTCTTCTTCGTCAGGCCAGCGGAGCTTTCCCGCCGTCGCCTCCTCGAACAGCGTCAGCAATCCGCGCCGGATCTTCCCGGCATCGGCGGCCGGGATGAGCTGGGCCTCCTCGAGCATTCGCACGTGTGCAAGGCTGCCGGTGATGTCCGCCGCGAAGAGCGCCTGATCGACGGGCAGCGACGTGGTGAACTGCAACACCGCCGGATCGAGCCCTCCCCGTCCGGTTGCGTCGCTGCGCGCCAACGTCATCTCGGCTCAATCCCGACCGGATGCAAGCGCCGGTATTCGACGAGCTGCATCCCAAGCAATTGAATGAAGCCTTCCGCAGCTCGATGGTCGAACTTGTCTTCCTTGCCGTAGGTCGCAAGCTTCTTGTTGTAAACGCCAAAACGGGATTCGCGGCCGACCACGCGCAGCGATCCCTTGTGCAGGCTCACTCGAACCGTCCCCTCGACGTTTGTTGCGAGCGAGCGATTGAAGGCGTCAAGCGCGTCTCGCAGCGGCGAGAACCAGAAGCCCTCGTAGACCAGCGTCGCGTACACCTGATCCAGCTGCGCTTTGAGCTTGTTGCAGTCGCTGGTCAAAGTGAACCGCTCCAGGTCTTTGCGAGCGGCAATCAGGGTGACCGCCGCGGGAGCTTCGTAAAGCTCCCGGCTCTTGATCCCCACCACCCGATCCTCCATCAAGTCGATGCGCCCGACCCCGTGCTCGCCGGCAATGGAATTGAGCTTCGAGATGAGGGCCTCGGGAGCTGGCTTTTCTCCGTTCAGCGAAACCGGCAGCCCAGCTTCGAAGCCGATGGTCACGATTCCTGGGGCATCCGGAGCGTCCTTCACTGCGCGCGTCCAGGCGAAGGCCGCTTCCGGCGGTTCTGTGTTCGGGTCCTCGAGAACGCCTCCCTCGATCGAACGGCCCCAGAGGTTCTCGTCGATGGAGAATGGCTTTTCGACGGTCGCCGGTACCTCGATCCCGTGCTTTTTTGCATACTCGATGGCGAAGTCGCGCGTGATGTATCGCTCCCGCTGGGGGACGATGAGCTTCATCTCCGGCGCGAGCGCGCGGGACGAGAGATCGAAGCGAACCTGGTCATTGCCTTTTCCGGTCGAGCCGTGAGCGACCGCCGAGGCGCCGTGCTTTTTTGCCATCGCCACCAGGTGCCGGGCGATCATCGCGCGCGAGAGCGCCGCATTCAGCGGGTAAACGCCCTGATAGAGCGCATTTGCCTGCAGCGATGGGAAGATGAAGTCCGTTGTGTATTCGCGCTTGCCGGAAATGATCTCCACCCCAACCGCGCCGGCCTTTTTCGCGCGGGCCTTGAGCTGCTCGGCATCCCTCGTCTCTCCGACGTCAACGTGGACCGCAATCACGTCCAGGCCGTAGTCATCCGTCAGGATGCGGACCAAGACGGAGGTGTCCAATCCCCCCGAGTACGCCAACACGACTTTTTGTCTTGCCATTCGATCGTCCTTGTTCGAGCGGTCTCCATACCACAGAACTTCCCTTGCGGCAGCGCGGCGCGGATCCATCTCGGCAGGCTCTTATCGACGCGCGATTCTCTTCAAGCGATTTCCGAGATTGCGCGCCACATGCGGTATGCCTGCGCGAGCCGCGCCACGTCGTGAGTTCGGACAAACGCCGCGCCGTGCTGGATCGCCCACAGCTCGGTGGCAAGCGTCCCGCTTTCCCGTTCGAATACAGGTTTGCCGAGCACCGAACCAATGAAGGATTTGCGGGACGTCGACAGAAAAATAGGTTGGCCGAGCAAAGCCAATTGCTCCAAATGACGCAAGACCCAGAGGCTGGGTTCGGGGTTGCCGCCCAGGAAATAACCCATCCCCGGGTCGATCAAGATGTGGTCGCGGCTCAGCCCAGCCTTTGTCAGCTCCCCGATTCGCCGTTGAAAAAAGTCGATGATTTCAGAGATCAGCGTCTGGTAGGGGCGCTCGGTCGTTTCGGCGCGCGGGCCTGCACCCCGCGAGTACATCAACACGACCGCTGCATCTGGCTTCGCCGCCAGCGCGTCAACGCTGCCGGGCGTCTGCAGCGCTGTGATGTCGTTGATCATGTCGGCTCCCAACGCGAGGGCCGCTTTCATCACCGCCGGCTTGTATGTATCGACCGAGATTTTGGCTCCGGACGACTTGAAATGGCGGATCACCGGAGTGAGCCGCTCGATTTCGACATCCTCTGGAACTTTCTTTCCGAACGGGTTCGACGATTCAGCTCCGAGGTCCAGCCAGTCGGCGCCGTCGTTGATCAGCTGCTCTCCGTGGGCGATCGCGCGTCGCAAGTCGAGGAATTGATTGCCGTCGGAGAAAGAATCCTCCGTCAAATTGAGAATGCCGACCAGTTGAACCATGCGCCGAGCTTCGTATCAAAACGCTTCCAGTCAACCAAGCCGAGGCACTGTTATCGCGCTTGAAAAACTTTCGAAGAGCTGAAAAGAGACCCGGTGATCATGACGCGCGCCAAGAAGGCAAAAGGGG
This sequence comes from Myxococcaceae bacterium, assembly GCA_035262305.1. Lineage (GTDB taxonomy): Bacteria > Myxococcota > Myxococcia > Myxococcales > Myxococcaceae > DATFTC01. Next base: position 38,932 of record DATFTC010000165.1, read on the forward strand.
TGGAGGCCGAGCTTCGAAAATTCGCTCTATCGTTCCCGGAAGCACGCGAGGATTTTCCGTGGGGAGAACGGGTCATCAAGGTCAAGGGAAAGGTCTTCGTTTTCATGGGCGCCGCGGACGACGGCTTCGGCATGTCCACCAAGCTGCCTGAGTCGGGAGCGGCGGCGCTCACTCTGCCGTTCGCCTCGCCCACTCACTATGGGCTTGGCAAGAGCGGCTGGGTCAGCGCTCGCTTTGCTGGCGAGGAGCAACCGCCGGTGGAGCTGCTGAAGATCTGGATCCGAGAGAGTTATCGAGCAATCGCCCCAAAGAAACTCCTCGCCATGCTGGACGGACCCTCGGAAGCAGTGGCCCCCCGTTCGAGCCGAGCGAGCCTGCTTTCCCAGCGCTCGCGCGCAGCGAATCGAAGGGACCCTCGACGGCGTTGAGCTTCCTCGAGTCTCATTCCAAGCTTGAGCTTGGATGACGCCACTTCATGGGTGGAGCAATACCACCGCATCCGGAGCTGGGCGGTCGAGCTGGCCCACCGGTGGGCCAGAGGCGGCCTCGCGGGCGCGCTTCGCCAGCTCCACCCCGATAAGAATCGCGCCCATGTCTGGGACCGAGAGCGAGCTTGTTTTTTGACCGGCGGGCACCTGACAAATACAGCCATCAGAGTACTCCCCCATTGCGACCATTCCTGCCAGCTCCATTCCCCATTGTTCGCACTTCGCTTTGCAGCCTTTGGGACCGTCCTTCACCGTAGACGAGCCGGTGAAGGTCGTTGCGCAACTCGCCAAGAGTAAGCTTGCGACCACGAGAAGCAGTCGATTCATGAGCCCTCCTGGCCAAAGCATCAGCGAAGCAGTGTTCGCCTTCAAGCCCTTTCAGCGGCTCAGCGCGAGGGACCGAGTTTCGCGTTCCAATCTATTTGCGCGGCTCGACGGGAATCATCGTTCGCCAGACCACCTGCCAGCGGCTTTCCTCGCGCACGAAAACAAAAACGTCGTGGCCAGTATCGTGGTGCGATTTCCCGTTCATCTCATAGGCGATGTCGTAATAGTAGGTCGCCACAGCGGTTCCTCCCCAGACGTCAATTGCAGTGTCGCGCTCGAGGTAGTCCACCACTCTCGCGTTGGACATGAACCGCCGATAGGTGTCGACGCAGGCCGTTCGGCCCTCCACTCGGCTGGTGAAACCTGGCAGTGCGAAAACCACGCTCTGGTGCAAGATGTCTTCGAGCTCGTCGAACCTTTCTTCGCGCCAGGCTGCGGTCAGCCGCGAGAGAACTCCGCGGATCTCGCTCTGCTGCGCACGGTCGGATTTCATTCCCATCGTCGCCTCCGTCCCGCCGCCGCATATCACGCGCGAAGGTGGGGAACAGCAAGCCTGCCCCAGCTTTGTGTACTCTTCAATCCATGAGCACCTCGAAACGAGCGCAAGACTCAACCTTGTCGCATCTGCCCACTCGCGAAAGAACGCCGTCCGCCGCAGTGCAGACCAACCTGGTGCTCGTGCTCCAAAGCGATCGCCCGTTGACCGTCGCCGCTCGTTTCCGCTTGAGCGGCACGCGCGGATTGGCCATTGGTCGAGGACCCGAGTCAGGCGGCATCCAGATCGAGGAGGCACCCAGCGGGACTTTCGCGATGCGGGTGCCCGACCCATGGATGTCCTCCGCCCATGGAGTGATCAGCTCATCCGCCGGCGGCTGGACGGTCGAGGACATGCAGTCCAAGAACGGCACCCTGGTCAACGGCCGACCGATCGAACGCGCCCTCCTTTCGAATGGCGACGTGATTGAGTTGGGGCATACGCTTTTTGTCTTTCGCCAAGCTGTTTCATCATCGCTTGGGTCGAGATTTGTCGACGCCTCCGGCTTGCGGCCTTCGGCCAGCGGCTTCGCGACATTCTCGGCTTCCTTCGCACAAGAGCTCGCCCGCGTGGAGGCAGTAGCGCCATCGCCGGTCGCGGTAATCATTCAAGGTGAGAGCGGAACGGGGAAGGAGCTGATCGCCTCCGCCATTCACAAATTGTCCGGTCGCGCCGGAGCATTCGTCCCTGTCAATTGCGCCGCCTTGCCGAAGAGCCTCGTGGAATCCGAGTTGTTTGGTTACCGCAAAGGCGCCTTTTCCGGAGCAAACGAGGATCGCCCGGGGCTTGTCCGAAGCGCCGACCACGGGACACTCTTTCTGGACGAAATTGGCGACCTGGATCCCGGGGCACAAGGCGTTCTTCTGCGCGCATTGCAAGAGAGCGAGGTTCTGCCGGTGGGAGCGACTCGTCCGGTGCGAGTGGATTTTCGCGTGATTGCGGCCACTCACCGGGACATTGCGGCGTTGGTCGAGCAAGGTCGATTCCGAATGGACCTGCTCGCCCGCATCTCCGGGTTGACGGTCGCTCTTCCGCCCTTGCGCGAGCGCATCGAAGACATGGGCCTGCTCATCGGCGCGATTCTGCGCCGACACTGTCCGGACGAAGCCGGTCGGATTTCGTTCAGCAGCGACGCCGCTCGCGCGCTGTTGCTCTATTTCTGGCCGCTGAACATCCGAGAGCTGGAAAAGAACCTCACTGCGGCGGTTGCCTTAGCCAAAGGAGGGCCGGTTCAGCTTAGTCATTTGTCAAAGGTAGTCCGTGGGGCGCTCGAGTCTAAGCCTGCCCCCGGAGGGTCGAGCGCAAGGGAATCCGCTGAAGCGGCGGAGCCGGCGCGACTCTCTGCTCCGGACCGGCGCAGGCGCGACCAGATCCTCGCTCTCCTGAGCGAGCACGGCGGCAACATCACCGCGGTGGCACGCGCGCTCGGGACGGCCCGAACTCAGGTTCAAAGATGGCTCAAGCGGTATCGGATCGATTCCAAGAGCTTTCGCCAGTGACCTGATTGCTTGGACGAAGAGACATCAAGCCCATTGCGAGCGGGACGTTCGTGCTCCGCCGACACTGCTGCCGTTGCCGTCGCATCGATCGATGGTTGGGGCTCGACCTGAGGCTCGGCGAGGACTGTATTGATGCTCGAGTCCAGCGCGGCGGGCGTGCTGATGGCGGCCAAAAACAGACCGCTGACAAGCAGCCAGGCGACAACGAGGACCAGCGGGAGTGCAAAGGCAAGTGTCGATCTCTTTTCCGCGCTTTTGAGCGTGTTCATACTCGCTCCTTCGGTTCGATCGACGTCTTTGCAGCAAGCGTGCCGCACAGGCGTTGGCCCGAGGCGAGAGGCATGGCAGCGCTTTTCGTTGCTGCACGGCGACGCACTTCGGCCTGTAGCGCTACCGTGGCGCTACACCACCGCGCCTATACCGCGCGTGTCGCCGAATGAGCCCATCTTGAAAAAGCAGCAGCTAGACGGTAGCTGTGGCTTGGAAGCGCCGGTGTTGCCCTCGGCGTGCGGATCAGGAAGCGATCAGTGACTGGGCAGACCATTCTCCACTACGAGATCCGCGAAGTGCTCGGAGAGGGCAGCATGGGCGTCGTTTACAAGGCGCTCGACCGTAAATTGGATCGACTGGTGGCATTGAAGTTCCTCCCCGCCCACCTGGCGACCTTACCTGATCGAGTTGAGCGCTTCATGCAGGAGGCCACCGCGCTGTCGGTGGTCAATCATCCCCACATCGCTACCATTTACGATATCGAACGAGTCGACGAACAGCGCTTCCTCGTCCTCGAGTATCTGCCCGGCGGCACGCTGAAGACGCGGATTGAGAAGCTCCAGCAAAGCCAGGCTCTTCTCCCTCTGGAGATGGTGGTGGAATACGCGCGCCAGACCGCAGAGGGGCTTGCCCATGCCCATCGCCGTGGCGTCGTGCATCGCGACGTGAAGACCAGCAACCTGATGCTCACCGATGAGGGAGACATCAAGATAACCGATTTCGGCGTTGCGAAGCTAAGCCGACTCAGCAGTCGCACGGTTCCCGGCAGCCTCATCGGCACCATTCGCTACATGTCGCCCGAGCAGGCGCAAGGCGCGGAGGCGGACGCGCGATCGGATATCTTTTCCTTCGGCGTCGTCCTTTTCGAGCTGACCACCGGCCAGACGCCTTTCCAGGCCGAGAGCGATGCCGCTCTCCTTTTGAAAATCGTGAGCTCACCAGCGCCGGCGCTGAAGGCATTGCGGTTGGATGCGCCGGAGAAGCTGGAACAAATCGTCGGGCGCGCGCTGATGAAACGCCCGGAGGATCGATATCAGGCCGCGGATGATTTGGCAGCGGACCTGCAAGCGCTCGGGCGTCAGCAAGTGAATGCAGCCAACGCTGCGAGAACGTTGTCGGCGATCGTCCCGACGGTCATCAGCCCCGTTGCAAAACATACAGCGATGCGCTGGGCTGGCGCGCTCTTTGCTGTGGTCGTTGTTTTGATGGCTGCCTTCTATCTCAAAGGCCAAGAGCTGCCGCGCTGGGTGCGTTTTCCCAAGCTACCTGCCGAAAAGAGATTGGCAGTGTTGCCGTTTCACAACCCAAACGGGGATCCGACCGACGACGCGTTTTGCGCGGGCTTGGTGCATATCCTGGGCAGCAAGCTTCGTCAGCTGGAGCAATTCCAGCGCGACCTTCGGGTCATTTCTACGAGCGAACTGCTCCAGCAGCGCATCGGCGGAGTGCGGGAAGCAAGGGATGCGTTTGGTGCAACGCTGGCGGTGACCGGCAGCATTTTGAGGTCCAAAGACAATGTGGTCTTCGTCACCGAGTTGGTGGACGCCCGGACGCAGCTTGTGCTGGACTCGCGCAAGCTCGAAGCGCCGGCGACGGATCTGCCCCAGCTGCAAGACAGCTTGGTGGACCAGATCGCCGCGATGCTTCGGCTCAATGTGCAACCGGACGCTCGGCCAACAGGCTCGCTCGGCCTGACCCGGATCCCCGGCGCCTATGAATCATATCTGCAGGGACTCGGCTATCTGCAGCGCTACGATCGATCGGAAAACATCGATCGGGCTCTGGAATGCTTCGCTAAAGCGCTCGCGCAAGATCCGCAGTTTGCGCTCGCTTTCGCTGGGCAGGCTGAAGCCTATCTGCGCCGCTACCAGATGACCACGGACGGAAAGTTCCTTGAGCAAGCTCGCAGCAGCTGCCGGCAAGCGATTGGTTTGAATGGCCAACTCTCCGGTGTCTATCTGACGATGGGATTGATTCACAACAGTGCCGGCGAGTATCAGGACGCGATAATCAGCTTCGAGTCTGCTCTCAAGCTCCAACCGGGGAGCTGGGATGCCTACCGGGAGCTGGCAAAGGCCTACGCCTCCGCGGGCCGATTCGAGAGTGCCGAGGCGACCTTTCGAAAGGCGATCGAGCTTCGACCCGACGACTGGATGGCGCACAAAGAGCTCGGCATCTTTCTCATTGCGCGCGGTCGGCGCGAGGAAGCAGTGAGCTCCTTCAAGCGCGTGGTTTCTCTTACCCCCGATAGCTACGTCGGCTACTACAACCTCGGCGGCCTCTACGCGATGCTAGGGGAGTATTCGAGTGCGGAGGCGGCGTTGAGGAAGTCGCTCTCCCTTTATCCCTCAGCAGACGCGTTTTCGAACCTAGGCACCATTTTCTTTCTGCAAGGCCACTATCGCGAGGCCGTCGAGATGTACAAGAAAGCCGTCGAGCTCAATCCCAGCGATCCAGACCTATGGGGAAACCTGGGCGACGCCCACCGGTGGGAAACGGGAAAGAGCGAACAATTCGAGCCGGCGTATCGCAAGGCGATCGCGCTGAGCGAAAAGCGGCTCGAATCGAACCCGAAGGACACACGTACCCGAGCAAACCTCGCCATGTTTTGGTCCGATCTCGAAGCGACACAGCGGCAGGCTGGAGCCGCGCACTCAGCGCTTTCGCAAATCTCAGAGGCGCTCAGGCCGAATCCTTCGGACGGCTTCGTTCTCGCTCGCGCCGCGGTGGTTTATGAACAGTGCGGAATGCGAGATCAGGCCTTGGAGGCAGTGAAGGCGGCAATCAAAGCCGGCTACTCCATCGCAGAAATTCGCAACTGGCCCTCGCTTGCCGAGCTGCGCCAAGACCCTCGGTACCGGGAGGCCATTGACAATCGCATCGAACTTCCATCAAGGTCTGCCATACCCAAGTAGGAGAATCTCATGCGACAGTCGATCCGCATTTTTGTTGATACCGAACGGAGGGGCAACATCTCTTACGAGCCTGCCGTTTGCCACGTCGAGCGCGGCGATACCATCCTGTGGCGCGCGAATGGCAACCTCGCGATACAATTCAAAGGGGAATCGCCAATCGGTAAATTTCGGCCGGGCAACGGCATGTCTGAGTTGGCTGCCAGGGTACGAAACGACGCCCCGCCCGGGGTCTATCACTACGCGGTCGCCGTCGCCGTTGAAAACAAGCTGTTTTTGGACTCTGGGTGTCCGACGATAATCATCCGCGTCGACGACGACTCAGGCGGCGGAGATCCGTTGGGAGAATAATTTCCCGCCGCCAGCGGCGCCGCGGCCACTGCCAATGGTGGCCGCGCCCCTGTCAATAACGCGCCATCGATGTCAGATCGGCCCGCCTAGACGGGCGTTGGAGCCAGTCGATGTTCGCACTGAAAGCTCCTCGCTTGAAGCGGCAAAGCGAAGCGCCGTTCGGCGAGAGGCCGCCACGCTAATGCCTAACGCGTAATCGGGGCTCACCGTTGGCGGAGCTGGAGGCTGACGCTGATCTTCTTGCCGCCGTCAAGCTGAACTGGTGCGGAGGCTTGGCCTGCGGTCGGCTCGAACGCGGAGACCGTCAATCTCCCGCGGGGCACGCCGCTCAGAGCGAAGCGGCCGTCTGCATCTGTGAGCGCGAAGAAAGGGTGGTTCAAAACCGCTAGGTAGGCCTGGCTCTCGCGCGCTTGATGCACTTTGCACTCGACGCTCACCAGACCTTTTGCCTCGTCGAATTCCAGCGTTCGGCCGCTGCCCGAGCCGAGTATCGGCACGTTCAGTACCCAACTGCGATCCTGCTTCATCATCTGCACCGTATGAAGCTGGTGATCTGCCGAGCGGATCACCAACGGCTGGCCCACCTGGATCGCCAACAGCCCAGGAGAAAATCCCGTTCCGGTGTTTTCCAGGGTGACCGGTTGATTTGGCGGTTCGAATACGAGCTCGTTCAGGCCATCGGAAATAAATACCAGGGCGGCTCGAACCACAGTGCCGTCAAGGCGCGTCGCCCGTCCTTCGATCTCGCCCAAAGAGCCTTCCGCAAAAACCGTCGCTTTGGGTTTTGCCTTGAGACGGGCTTTCGTCTCAACGGGGCGCGCGGAGTCTTGCCATACTTCCGCCGCCGGTGTTGCAGCCTTCGGGTGGGTAGCAATCAGGAACCCCACCAGGAAGGTCGCGGTCAACAAAAATTTGATTCCCACCAGCTCGACCGTGTGAAGGAGCCAGCTGGTCAGATTGAGTCGATGCCGCAAGGCGAGAGCCGCCAGCACCAACGCCGCAATCGTAACGTAGCTCCAGACGATGGAGCGGTCCCAATCGAACGGTTTGGCCCAGACGCGCCCATGCCCAATCAAAAACTGCGTCACAGCCACGCCGAGGATCAGCGCGCGATCGAGAATCGAAAGCGCCGGGTAGCTCGTTTTCGTTTTTACGCGAGGGGCAGGCTTGTCTATCGCCTGGTCAGACTCGGGCATGGTCCTCTAATGCCCCGCCGAGTACCGGCACGCAAGCCAACGCGCCAAATGTAGACGTGCTCGGGCGGCCTCGGCGTACGACTTAGCGACTGCGTGACTGATCGCTGGTCATTCTTGTGGCCGCTGCTCGACGTCGCTGGCTGGCTGGCAGGCGCCGACCTACTGCGAAGCGCAGCCAGTGGGCTGACCGCCACAGCCGACCAGGAATGCCGGGCGTGCCGAGCTGTTGCCTCGTGCATATAACCACTGTGCTCGAGGAGGTGACACCAGAAAACGGATCTTCTCTAAAGCTCCAATCATTGGCCATTAACTGACGTTTCTTGCGCTGCCTCGCGCGTCGCGAGCGCGGCTCCCTGAAAGAAAAGGAGACTCACATGGCAGAGATCAAAAGTTACAAGCCTGGCACATTCTGTTGGGCGGACCTGAGCACCACTGATCCCGGAGCGGCAAAACGCTTCTACAGCGGCCTGTTTGGTTGGGAAACTGAAGACATGCCAGTTCCGGGCGGCGCGGCGTACACCATGGCTCGCATTCGAGGGAAAGATGTCGCTGCGATCTCCGGGATGATGCCCGACCAGCGATCCAAAGGGATTCCGCCCCATTGGAATTCTTACGTGTCGGTGGCCAACGTCGATGAGGCCGTCAAGAAAGCGACCTCCCTCGGCGCCAAGGTCCTCGCGCCGGCCTTCGATGTGATGGACGTCGGGCGAATGGCGGTGATCGAGGATCCGTCGGGTGCGGCGCTCTCGCTGTGGCAAGCCAAGAAGCACATTGGAGCGACGCTCGCGAACGAGCCCGGAACGGTGGCCTGGTTCGAGCTCGAGACCCGAAACGTGGATGCGTGCGGCTCGTTCTATACGAAGCTGTTCGGTTGGGGGACGGAGGTGATGGACACGCCGGAGATGAAGTACACCATCTTCACCGACGGCAGCGAGCGAAGGGCGGGGATGATGCCGATGAACAAGCAAACGCCTGCCAACGTTCCTTCGCACTGGACGGTGTACTTCGCGGTCAAGGATTGCGACGCGGTGGCGAAGAAGGTGGCGTCAACCGGTGGCAAGACCGTCGTCCCGCCCACCGACATCCCGAAGATCGGCCGCTTTTCGATGCACTTCGATCCGCAAGGAGCTTTCTTCGCGCTGTTTCAACCAACCAACATGTGAAAAGCGCGCACCGGCGCTCCGCGGGAACGCGGGGCGCCTCGCGCCGATCGCGCCAGGCTCCGTATCCGTCCTAGTCGAGCGGCCGGACTTCGGTGCGCAGATTTTCAACCACAAGTGACTACTTCAGGCGGTTGTCATCCGATCGACCAGGCCGCACACTCTTGCCTGGAGATTGATCCCCCACCAGCTAACTTGGCGCGCGCTTTCCTCGCGAGACCTGCTTCCAGCCATCTCGACGAAGCTGGAGCAGGTGTTCGGATTTGACCTCCGATCGCTCGCTTTGATGCGCATCGGGCTGGGGGGAGTGCTCGTGGGCGACCTCGCGCAGCGCTGGTGCTCGCTGCGAGCTCACTATACGGATCAAGGCGTCCTTCCGCGCACCCTGATGGAAAGCGTCCCCGGCCCAAGCGTGGGGCTGTACGGCTTGGTCGGTGGAGTCGGCCCGGTCGTTGCGCTCGGCGCCGTTGCCATCGTCGCCGCGATCGCAATGACCGTGGGCTTTCACACCCGCATCGCGTCGATTGTCTCCTGGGTGCTTCTCGTCTCATTTCAAAACCGCAACCCATTCGTCTATCACTCGGGCGACGATCTCCTCCGATTGGTTCTCTTTTGGGGAATGTTTCTTCCCCTCGGAGCTCGCTGGAGCGTGGACACGCGCCGGCGCCCATCGCTGGCAGCTTGTGCGAATCAGTTTGTTTCAGTTGGCACCGTGGGTTTGTTTTTGCAACTTTTGTATCTGTTTCTCTTTCTTTTCGACCATAAGTTGATGGGCACTGCCTGGCGGAATGGAACGGCGGTTTATGATGCAATCAGCGTAGAGCAATACAGATCGGCGTTCGGAGGGGTGCTGCTGAGATTTCCAGCCATTCTTCCTGTTCTCACCTATGCCGTTCTCATTCAACAGGGCATCACCGTCGCGCTGATGGCCGCTCCAATATCGTCGGGACCGCTTCGAGTGCTTGCGGTCCTCGGTGTAATTGCAACCCAAGTTGGATTCGGCCTTTGCTTCAACCTCGGGACTTTCCCCTGGATCACCACCGTCGCGATACTGGCAGTACTGCCGTGCTGGTTTTGGGAAAGGATCGCGCCGGCTTCAAAGCACCGAGGTCGCTTCGAGCAGAATCTGGAACCGCCGTCAGAGCCGGCACGGTTTCTCGACAGGGTTGCGCGATTTGGCAAATGGGCGGTCGCAGTCGTGGCCGTCTTGTCGATTGGGTCGATCACTCTCTGGAACCTCTCGCAGGCAGGCGCAAAGTTCGGCGCTGGCGGCAGCGAAGTCGCGTTTGAAGAGACGCTCCTCGGTCGTTTTGCGCTGCTGATGCGCCTCGACCAAAGATGGTCGATGTTTTCGCCGAATCCGCAGACCGAAGATGGATGGTTCGTGATCGACGGGATGCTCGTCGACGGCGCCCGGATCGATCTGTTTCCTGAGTTGGTGACCGGCGCTGTCGATGCAACCTCCGCCGAACGAGCCGTCGCTCGGGGCATTCGGTGGGAAAAACCCGACCTCATTTCTTCCCAGCTCGGCAACCAGCGCTGGCTTCTCTATTTTTTGCAGCTGGTGGCCGTTCCGAGTGACGCTCAGCTTCGGGGCTTTCGAGATTACGCCTGCCGTTTCTGGAATGAGGGCAAACAACCGCGCAAATCCTTGCAGCGATTTACTCTCGACTACATGCGATTCGACCACCTACCCGGCGGGAAGACTACGCCTGTGGAGAAGATTCAGCTCGTATCAGGCGTCTGTCCGCCGATCTGACCGCGCACTCCATTCCATTCCTTATCCCGCAGGGATTGCGAACGGTTCGCTTCCGTGAGAAACGGCCGCGATGATTTCGTATGCGCAAAACGGCGAGGACGTCGTGCTCGACCGGATCTTCGGGCGGCACCCCACTGGGTTTTACGTAGATGTCGGGGCGAGCGATCCGGTCATCGATTCCGTAACGCAGCATTTCTACTTGAACGGTTGGAGCGGTATCAATATCGAACCGTGCTCAGCAGCCTACCAACGACTTGTTGCGGAGCGGCCGCGGGATATCAATCTTAATCTGGCTGTCTCGGATCGCGACGGCGTCCTCCTCCTTTATGAGTTACCGCTCAAGACGGGTTTATCGACGTTCAATCCGGAGTTGGCCGCGGGGTACCGCGCGGCGGGCGAAACGCTCGTGGAGAAGCGAATTTCGACCACCACGCTACGGGCGGTTTGCGAAGCGCACGTTAGGGGTCCCATCGACTTCATGAAGATCGATGTCGAGGGGCATGAATATCAGGTCCTGCTCGGGATGGATTGGAAGCGCTGGCGGCCGCGTGTGCTGATCATCGAGGCCGGTTGGCACGCGGAGCGCTGGGACCCACTGCTGGCCCAAGCGAGCTACCTTCGCGGCGCCCTGCGCGACAATTGCAACCATTTCTACGTTCGCGAGGAAGACCGAGACTTGCTTCCGCTGTTGCAGTTGCCGCCCAATGTCACCGACAATTACATCCCATACTACCTACACCGCGCCGCGGAGAGAGACCGCGAATGGGAGACCATGGGGCCGGTGATCACTGGCATTGCCAGAGCGCTGAACCGCCTCAAGCTTCAGTTTCCGGGGATGGTGGCATTCGCGAAATCGGCGCTGGCGAAGACGCGCCTGATAGCTCCGACGAGACCCAACAAAGGCCAGTATCGCAGAGGGGCTCGGGGTCCCAGCTGATGATCTTTGCGCCGGTTCCGGCAATCAGAGCGGAAGGCATCACGCGGTCTGCGTCCGATGCGCGAAATCGCCCACCAATCGATTGGACATCGATGCGAGCGAGCGATAGATACGGGACGACGCGCTTTTCTTGCATCGCAAACGCTCGAGATACATTCATGCTCATGCGCTCTCCTCTGACCATCGGCTTCACCCTCCTTGCCGGCTGCGTCGCCAGCAAAACGAGTTATGGCACGAATGCCGCTTACGAGGCGGCCATTGCGACCGGCGTGGGGGTTGCGGCAGCCGGAATCAGTCGGGCAAGCGGCGGCTGTTACGCCAATTGCCCGCCGGGGACCGCCTGCAATCCTGCCAATGGATTTTGCGAGGAGCTACCGTGCCGCGGGCTTTGCAGCGCAGACGAGCACTGCGAGATGACTGCCACTTCCTCGAAATGCGCCCCCGGACGAGTTCCGCCGATCGACATTCAAATCGGCCGAACTCCGATCGAAGGGCCAGCCACGCCACCTGCCGACACTGCGCCAAGTGGCTCGCCACAGCCGAAGAGCAGTGGCGAGACCAAATCGAATGAATCGCCTCGCGAAGCGCACTGAGGCTGTCGGGTAGCTTACCACTCAGGGCCCCTCGGCCTGAGCTCTGGCGACCACCAGCGCTGAACTTGGGACTGGTTTCAACGCCGGATTCAAGAACGGCTTTTCGAAAACTCGATAAAAGACATACGCTGACAACAATACGAGCGACAAAACCCACACATCTGAAACAGCCCAGCCGAACCGCTGCCGGATGAAATGGCTTACTGGATCCAGCGCTTCAAGCACGGGGCGATGAACCAGATACAGGCTGTAGCTGAATTTTCCGACAAATCCGAGCGCTCGGACCAGGGGCCACTTGCCCGCCGATGAATCGAAGCGCCGCAGAGCTAGGAGAAGCAGGGCGTAGGCGGCGCATACGGCGAGCTGCCCATAGAACTGAACGCGGTCATTAAGGAGCGGAAACTCCCCTCGCAAATACGCTGAGAGCGCAAGGACAACAGCGGCGATGAGGAGGAATCCGTCCAGAGCGCGCGCCAAGGTCCTCGAGCGAACTCGGCAAAGCCGGACGAAGAGCAGCACTCCGCAGAAGAACTGCAACCAATAGTCGACAAACAGCCCGGTGATGCGACCCGGCCAAAGGACGTTCAACACGGCGATGCCAAGCGTGAATGCGACTACCAATAGAGCCGAGCGGACCTGCCGCTGCAGAATCAGCAACAAGCCACACAAGATGTAGAACTGTTCTTCGTAATTGAGCGACCAGTGAACGCCGAGCAGAAGCGTGGGATTGAACCAGGGTGTTGCCAGGCCATCGCCTGTCTCAATCCAGCGCGCGGTGAGATAGGACCATTGGGTGAGCGTCAGATTTCGCAACCAGAAGGAAACCGGAGAGAGCGAGCGGCTTCCGTTGAAGAGGTCGGCCGACGTTGCGAGCTTGACGATCAGCGCCAAAGCCAAGCTGCCAAGGTACGGCACCGCGATTCGTCGGATTCGACGGTGCATGAATTGTCGAAACGGCACCTCCTGCTCCAGCGAATTGTCCACCGCGGCGGCGATGCAATAGCCGCTGATCACAAAAAACAGCTGTACACCGAGCCAAAAGCCGTTGGTAACCGTCGTTCTCAGCCAGTAGCGATGCCAGACGAGCACCGAAAGGCTGGCGATCCCCCGCCATGCATCCAGAGTAGGGTAGCGTCTCGGGTACGGTCGGTAGATGGCGCTCGTGGGCGAGAGCGGACAACTGGGGGTAGTCATGGGGCCGGGCGAAGGGCGTTTGGTTAGCGGTTTAGCAATCGATGCGCCAACACAAATGCTCAATAAAAACAGGCTGGTTGAATTGCAATACGTGTTGATACATGAGCATCGGCGAGCTCAAATCGCGCGCGAATCGCTCATGTGGTTGCGCACGGCCTTTCCCATTGTTGCGCACGGTTTTCCCAACCCAAATCCGAATTTGAGACGCCGAGCGCCGGATTTTGCGTCAGGCTTCGGTGGTTCAACGTGCTTGGAAGTGGCGACTGGCCCAAAATCGGCGGTGGGCGTGCCATCAAAGAAGCGCACCGGCTCCCTGAGCGCTTCGCCTGCGCGTCAGAATTGGGTTGTCGGTCTACAGGCTGTTAGCTGCCGCCCAGCTCAGGTTGCTGTCCGGGCCGCCTCGGAGCTCCGCTGGGAAGGCAACGACAAACGTGTCAGCCGGTGAATGGCGCTATTCGTTCGCGACAGCGGCTAAATCGGGAAAGTCATCGATGGCATTCGTCGTCAGTGGAAGACCGATCGCCTTGGCCAGCTCGCGAGCGACGAGCCGGTGACCGCGCGCGCTGAGGTGAATTCCATCCGCGCTGGCTCCTGGCCGCAGCCGGTGAGGCGAGGCGCGATCTCGGAGCGCTGCGTCGAAGTCAATCACTCGCGCATTCGATTTCCACCGTCGAAGCCAATCGTTGACGGCTTGTCGCCGCTGCTCAACCCGGGGATAGGAGCCTCGCGGCGTCCATTCCTTCGGCAGAATCGTTCCCATCCATACCTGGCAGCTGGACCGAAGGCGGCGCGCGAGCTCCTCGAGGCGAGTGACGATGTATGTGTCGGGTCGATCGCCAAGGTCGTTGGTGCCGAGGAGAACAACGCAATCGGTGATTCCCTCCATCGTCGAAACATCGCGCGCCAACGATTGAAGTGCGTCATCGACACCCTGCCCCGAAACTGCGGCGCCGACAACCGGTACCCCCAGCATTCGCTGGGCAATCATCGGCCAGCTGTCTTGGATGTCATCATGCCCACTGATGTATCCCTCGGTGATGCTATCGCCGATGGCGACGATTGCCCGGCTTGATTCGCCTTCGATGTCGATCGACGTCAAGCCGATCCCCCGACGAAATGGAGTGCTGGCAGCGCCGGGCAGCGCGAACACGTGACTGCCCGGCTCGGTGGACCCTTCCGGGAATCTTTCAAAAGAATTGACGGCCACTGCTCCTTCGATCTCAAAGGCGACAAGAATTTCGCTGCCGGCTTGGAGCGAAATTGCGATCGGGTCGCTCTGCACTACTTGGCCGGCGTCTGTATTGAAGCCAGGCCGACCGCAGAAGGTGAGCGCCGTTGGTTGAACATTGGCTTTGTTTCGAATGCTCGCGGCGTGAAGCTGAAACCGGCCGTCACCCGCCTGAAAGGTAACACGCACCCGCTCGCCCGAACGCTGGATGGGAATGCCGACGCAGTAGGTCGCTCTTCTGGAGTGAAGCGACTCGCGGAGCACCTGATGAAACGCCGGCGCAAAGCGCCATGCGCGCACGAGCTCTCGAGCTTCCGGCTTCGCTGAGGTGCGAACGCTGGAGCACTCCTTCTGGCTGAGGCACGAGGTTGCCAACACGAGCACCACCTCGGTCGCAACAATCAGTCGCATGCTCCGTGTGCGTAGCGAAGCGTGGTCGAGCGCGGTCGTTCGACTACAGTTGCAGTCGTCGAAAGCATCGGGGCCGGCATGCTTGTCTTATACTCTTCCCGGGTGCGAATACTCATTGCGACACATTACTGGAGACCGCACCGTGGTGGAATCGAGACGGTCGCATTCGAGCAGGCGCGTCGGCTGGCGGCGAGAAATCATGTCGTCACCGTCCTTACAAGTCGCCTTCGGGGCGACCCCGCGACACAAGCAGAGGAGGGAATTCAGGTGCACCGCGTCCGTGCGCTGAATCCGCTCGAGGGTCGAGGGGTGCCATTCCCGATTTTCTCACCTTCGCTTTGGTTTGAAATGCTGCAACATGTTCGAGCGAGTGACCTCGTGCTCGCCCACAGCCACACGTTCTTGTCCTCTGCGGCGGCGGTGACCGCAGCGCACAGAGTAGGGAAACCGTCGCTCGTTCTTCAGCACAATACATACATCGAGTATTCTTGGCCCTGGAGCTTCCTGGAGCATGCCGCGGATCACTCGGTGGGGCGATGGGTGCTTAAGAGGGCCAGTCGCCGGCTCGCGGTGAGCGATGCCGCGGCTCAGTACGTGCAACGCATTGCTCCGGGGCCGACCAGCTTGCTTCGCAATGGAGTCGATACGCAGCGCTTCCGTCCGGCGGAGGGATCGCAGGTGAAGGTAGCTCTTCGCACCAAGCTGGGTCTCGACCCGCGCGCCTTCGTTGTCTTCACGGTGCGCCGGCTCTCTTTCAAGAATGGGGTAGACACGCTGCTTGAATCAGCCTTGATGCTGCGCGATTGCAAAGACATTCAGATTGTGATTGCCGGTAATGGCCCCGATCGGGCCAGGGTCGATCGATTCGTGGCTCGCCATCAATTGACGGGCGTGCGCGTGCTCGGCTTCGTGCCAGACGACGAGCTGGTGGACTGGTACCGCGCGGCCGACCTCTTCATCCTTCCCTCCAAGTCCGGAGAGGGCATGCCGATGGTTGTTTTGGAAGCCTTTGCATCGGCACTTCCAGTTGTCGCAACTCGCGCGGGGGGCCAGGTCGAGATGATCGACGAAGGCGACACCGGTTGGCTGATACCGCCGGCCTCGGCCGAGACGATGGCCGGCGCCATCGCCGCCGCGCGCGACAGGCCAAGCGCGACGCGCGAGATGGGCATGCTGGCAAGGACGCGGGTGGAGTCGCTGGACTGGGATCGGCAAGTCACTCTCTTGGAAGAACATTTGAATGAGCACCTGTTGGACTCGTAAGCGGGTGCTGGTCACCGGCGGAGCCGGTTTCATTGGCTCTCATCTCGCCGAGGCGCTGGTGGAGGCCGGCGCCGAAGTGACCGTGCTCGATGACCTGTCGTCGGGGCGCCGCGAAAACCTCGAGGCGGTGCACCAGCGAATTCGGCTCGTCGACGCGACTGTCTGCGATCGCGCCAGCGTCCAGGACGCGGTGCGAAAACAGGAGGTCGTTTTTCATCTGGCGGCGAACGCCAACGTGCCTCGTTCGGTTAGCGAACCGGACTTGGATTTCAAGACGAACGCGGTAGGCAGTTTCAATGTTCTTCGAGCATGCGTCGAGTCCGGCGCCCGAGCGATCGTCGCCTCCTCAGCTGCCGTGTATGGGCCGCCTCGTTACGCTCCGATGGATGAAGAGCACCCGTTGCGGCCGATTTCGCCGTATGGCGCCGCGAAAGTTGCGATGGAGCAGCTCGGGTTCGCCTACTCAGCGGTGCACGGGCTGAAATTCACGTCGATCCGAATTTTCAACACATTCGGAGAACGCCAGACCCAATACGTGATGGTCGATTTGTTGCGAAAGCTCTCCGAAAATCCCGACGAGCTGGAAGTCCTGGGCGACGGGGAGCAGTCTCGCTCCTATTGCCACGTAAGCGACGCGTGCAGATTGTTCATGCGCGTCGCAGAAAGCGATCAAACTTACGGTCGAGCGGTGAATCTGACCGGCGAGGGCATGCTGAGCATTCGCGATCTGGCAGGGACCCTGGTGGAGCTGCTGAATCTCCGCGGACGGACGCGGATTCGCTTCAGCGGGCAAAGCTGGCCGGGCGACATTCAAAATCTCAGTGGCGATGGGAGCTGGGCGAAACGATTCCTCTCATTTGAATGTCAGGTCAGCTTGCGAGATGGATTGAACAGGCTGATCGATTGGCTCGAGCGCGAAAGGGGCTGGCGGCTACGGCAGTGATGGTTTAGCCGCGGTCAGCAGCAATCCACCGGAAGGCTGCCCATTCACCTCCATCGGCGCGTCGAGATGCTTGGCCAGCAGGCGGCGAAGGATCGCCCGAGCAATTACCGGTGGCGTGCGCGACTCCAGCGCGGCCAAGCTCAATCGGCGTTGAAGCCCGCGGGTCTCCGCTCTGCGCCCGAACATCTCGAATAGAAGTCCGCCGGTCATGTTGGACAGCCGCTCCCAAGCTTGAACCACTTGCGCCGGCAGGTATCGATGGATCTGGAACGTGGAGAAGCCGAGCGGCCGTAAGGCCTCACACCATTGATCGGGCGACCAGTATCGATGGTGCTGCAGCCGGCGGTCGATGCACTCCTCGACCGATTGGCCGCGCATCCGCCAAAGCAAAGGGAGTGGACCCTGGCCGGAGAGACAAGCGTGGAATTTTTCGCTCGGTACGGTGAGGACGAAGCAACCGCCTCTGCGGACCACGCGTCCGACTTCGCGAAGCACTGGCTCGATCTTCGGGATGTGCTCAAGAACCGAGTTTGAAAACACCATGTCAAAAGATCCGTCGGGTTCCGGAATTGAATCGCCCGATGCCCAGTGAACCGCCGCGTAGATCCCGCATCGACGTGCAGCTTGCGCGTCGGTGCCGTCGGGTTCCAGCCCCACCAGGGTGCAGGAAGATGAACGACGGAATATCACGCCAGAAAGAGTTCCGTCGCCACAGCCGAGGTCGAGAATGCGCCCCCCGAATGCGACGTTTTGCAGCACGGCTTCAATTTCGTAGACGCGCCACAAGACCGTCGCTGGTTGAAACAGGTTGCCCGGTGCAATCCTCTCGAGAATTTCGGCTCGTTCCGCAGGCGGGAGCGGTCGGCTCACAGCTGCTGGTTTAACAGCACGCAGGTGGATTGGGAAATATGGCGACTTCATCAGTCCAAACCTGCGGAAAGGTCTGTTCTGCTGCGACGTCCGCGCTCTCGCTGCGTCTGGCACGGCCAAAGTCAACCGCGCTACCATGGCCGCGCGGATGGAGGTTCCCGAGAAACGCTCGTTAGTCCCGGTCGTTTCGGGAATCGCGGCTGCGATCGTTGGGATGGTGTTGTTCTACGCGGGCAGCCTCCGGTTCGGAACGCTGGCACACATGCAAGCGTACGGCGGCTGGAAGTATTTGTTCTCAGTTACGCCTCGCGAGCTCGGTTATCACGTATTGAGTCACTTGTTTCTCCTGCCCGCAGCCCTCTTCCTTGGGGTTGCTCTGTTTCGCGCATCTCGAGGGGAATTCAGCAGTCAACTCTCGCGCTGGGCGGCGACAGTGAACGAGAGGCGATTCGTGCTCGCGCTCGCACTGTGCTTCATCGTCGTTTCGCTTCTTTTGAGACTCTTTGTTCTGCACGGCGCTCTACTGACCGACGACGAGGAAACCTATCTTTTGCAAGCCCGGATGTTGTTATCGGGCAAGCTCTTCATTTCGCCTCCGCCGGATGACGCGTTCTTCAAGCACGCGTTCATGACCTACGCGAACCAGCGCTGGTTCCCGCTCTATCCCTGGGGACACCCCTTCTTCCTGGCGATTGGAATGCTTGCCCGAGCGCCGGAGCTGATACCTCCGTTGTTGGGCGCGGCCACCATGGCGCTGACCTACGCGATCGCCAGGGAGCTTTGCGGCAAAGGAGCTGCCCTTGGCGCGGCCGTCTTGTATCTCCTTTCGCCGTTTGCTCAGTACCAAGCAGCGACGCTGCTGTCTGAATCGAGTTCGACGGCGCTCATCGCCGCGTCTGTATTTGCCTACCTGAAACTAGCGCGCGGCGGTGGACAGAAGTGGGCCGCCGCGAGCGGCGCTGCGCTCGGTGCAGCACTCAACGTCCGGCCGCTCAGCGCTTGCGCCGCCGCCCTCGCCCTCTGTGTCTTCGCAAGTATCGCCCTCGTTCGCAGTCGCGGAGCTTTCCTGCGGCGGGCATGGCCTGCGCTTCCCTGTGCACTGGCAGGGGTTGGCCTCTATTTGCTGTTGAGCCGGCTCGCGCAGGGCAATGCGTTTGCGCCTGCGCCATTTTTACACGGCGCGACTGGAATTCTTGGCTTCGCCACGATCGACCCAAGCGTCTACAGCACCACTCCGGAGCTGTCGCTGCTGGTTACCGGCGATTACCTGATGAAGCTGAATGCCTGGCTGTTCGGATGGCCTTCCTCCCTTGTCTTCGCCGTCGCGGCCCTTGCGATTCCTTCCGCCGCCCGGCAGGTCGCACTGCCGCTCGGCCTCGTCACAGCGCTGCTGGTGGCGTATTTTTTTTGCCGTTTCCCCTCTGTGGACGACGTGGGCCCGGCGTACATGTTCGACGCCGTCCCTTTTCTGATCGTCGCCAGTGTCGCGGGGATGAGCGCAATTTCCCGAGTCGGTGCTTCGGTCGGATTCGAGCGCTGCCGAGAGCTGATGGTGATGGTGGTGATTGCGATGTTTGTCGTTGCGACACCGGTGTTTTATCGCCTTCAAGGCATTACGCTGAGCGCTTTGTCTACAACGGTCCTCGCTCCCGTGAAGCTGGTCGCCGAGACCGGAATTCATCGCGCGCTCGTCTTCATGGCCAACCGCAACGTGCCGCGACCCGTGAGTTGGG
Organism: Myxococcaceae bacterium; assembly: GCA_035262305.1. Classification (GTDB taxonomy): domain Bacteria; phylum Myxococcota; class Myxococcia; order Myxococcales; family Myxococcaceae; genus DATFTC01. The sequence continues at coordinate 58,601 of DATFTC010000165.1, forward strand.
TGTATTACCCGCCTCTTCCCAAGCCGGACTTCAGCGATGACGTGCTCTTCGTCCGCGACTCCACCCCCGAGGCCGATGCTGCCTTCGCCGCCAAATACCCCGATCGGAACGCGTATCGCTTACAGCGCGACTGGGAGGGGCACTGGCAACTTTCGGCCTTGGCGTCGCCGCCGACCGGCGCTGATAAGCTCAAGATGGGTCGATTCCGCTCCGCTCCGGACCCCGCGTCGATCGCGCTTCTGCCAGGTGCCGAATGAGAAAGCTGCAGCGCACAGGCGGGGCGGGCGTTGCGACCCGCGCTGTCCCCTGGGAAGCGCCATCGCCGGAAGTCGACGCGCCGGAGGTGTCAATCGTACTGCCCTGTCTCAATGAGGCGCGAACCATCGGCACCTGCATCGCGAAGGCCCAAGCGGCGATCGAAGAGCATGGTCTCCGCGCCGAGATCATTGTGGCAGACAATGGCAGCACCGACGGCTCCGAAGAGATTGCTTCTCGCGCCGGCGCGCGAGTGGTCCATGCGGCAGCGAAAGGGTACGGCGCCGCGTTGATGGCGGGAATCGATGCCGCCCGCGGAGAATTTGTAATCATGGGAGACGCCGACGACAGCTACGACTTCGGAGCGATTTACCCATTCGTCGAGACGCTTCGAAAGGGTTGGGACCTGGCAATGGGATGCCGCCTCCCGGGAGGCGGCGGAACGATCGCGCCCGGGGCGATGCCGTGGAAACACCGCTGGCTCGGCAATCCAGCCTTAAGCGGGCTGGGTCGCCTCTTTTTCCGGAGCAGCGTGACTGACTTTCACTGCGGTTTGCGTGGATTCCGGCGCGACACATACCTCGCCCTCGATCTTCGCACGACCGGGATGGAATTCGCGTCCGAGATGATCGTCAAGGCGACGCTCCATGGTTTGCGAATTACCGAGATCCCGATCACTTTGCACAAGGACGGCCGCGACCGCCGGCCGCACCTTCGAAGTTGGCGCGATGGGTGGCGTCATCTGAGGTTCATGTTGTTGTACAGTCCCGCATGGCTCTTTCTCATCCCGGGCGGAGCTTTGCTATTGGTGGGAAGCGTCGTTAGCGCCGTCCTCGTCGCCGGAGCCGTGCACGTCGGCGGCATTGGTTTCGATACTAGTACCCTGCTGGTTTCAGCGATGACTGTCATCTTGGGTTACCAGGTGATTGTCTTTGGACTCATCTCGAAAGTGTTCGCGATCAGCGAAGGCTTGAGGCCGCCGGATCCGCTGCTCGATCGGATGTATCGAAAGGTGAATCTGGAAGTCGGCATCGCAGCCGGCCTTGTCCTGGTGGCGGCTGGATTCGCGTCCCTGCTCGGCGCGCTGCTCTACTGGAGGAACCATGGCTTCGGCCCGCTGGA
>DATFTC010000166.1:0-2087 GCA_035262305.1 Myxococcaceae bacterium
AGAACTGCTCGAATGGTGCGGCGGCGACTTCGACCCGCAGCAGTTCAACGTCGACGAAATCAATCGCCGCATCGCCTCGCTCGCACCCCGAAAGAATACCCGCCGCAAGACCACCAAGCCGGCCACCGGCTGAATTGGCCGGTGGTCCTCACCGGACGGATACCGAACCTCTCGCCGAAATTTTTTATAGGTACGCAGGAGGGTATGCGACAAATCGTCTTCCGATTTCCTCCTTAGCACTCAACACCTTAGGCGCGGAATGCGAGTCCTCTTCTAGCACCAAAACGTCCCTCCTAAGTTATTGTTTTCATTGTCCTTCTCTTACAGTGGTTCAACGAGCGAACTCGTACCAGAGCTTCGCAAATCCACTTGCACCTAATCTTTTTGCGCTGCAATCCGAGCCAGTTCCATCAGTCAATCCAGGCCGTCGCCCTGAGGGTGAGCCATTATCCTGGGCCAAAATCACTTTAACGAATGTGGCTCGTTTCCAGGAGCGTCAACGTAGGCATCGAGGGAGACCACATCGAGGAACCTCGCGCGTGGCAGGGAGCGGCTTTCCGGACCATTTGCCAGCGAGGTGGAAGTGCTGGCCATGCTTGACGATCCGAAGCGGTACACTCACGGCGCTTGCTTATACTGCGTGATGAACACAGGCGACCTGACGGAAGCACTTTCACGGCGGGTTTCCGAAGATAACCGGACGTGGTGTGGACCCGTTATCTTTCAACGATGGCAGGACAGAACAGGAAGCACTGCTACCCATGCGCAGACCGGCGAGTCATTCGGAAACCAACAAACGCGCAGCTAAACCAGCACAGCCTCAACATCCGCTGTATTCCACGCGCGAATGCGCAATCCATACCAGAACAAGTGTAAGGGGTTGACAGTAAGCGAACTTGTGCTAAATACTTTCCTACATGGTGAACTATAGTGAACGGCTCGATCGGACATTTGCCGCACTCGTTGACCCGACGCGGCGGGCGATTCTCGCCAGGCTGGAACGTGAAGACGGCGCATCCATCAGCGCGCTGGCGCAGCCCTTCGCGATCAAGCTGCCGGCGGTGATGAAGCATCTCGACGTGCTTGACGATGCCGGCCTCATCACCCGGTCGAAAATCGGACGCACGGTGACAGTACGGCTCCGGTCTGAGCCCATCCGGGAGGCGATGGACTGGCTGCGTCGCTATGAACGGTTCTGGTCGCAGAGCCTTGACCGTCTCGCGGCCTATGCCGAACGCAAGGAAGCCGAAGCGAGGAAGAAAAGACGATGACAAGCCTTACGCTCGTGCGCCGGATCAAGGCGCGGCCATCGATCGTCTTCGACGCCCTCACTACAGTTGAAGGCATCGCCGACTGGTGGGGACCGGATGCCGGTCCCGTGCTCGCGGCGGAGATCGACCCCCAGGTTGGCGGCCGCTTCCGGGTACGCTTCCGTATGCTCGATGGCAGCGAGCATGAGAGCAGCGGGGAATGTGTCGACGTCGTGAAACCCGAGCGGCTGATCATGACGTGGCGCTGGACGGGCGGTGTCGAGGATCCCGGCGATTCTCTTGTCGAGTTCAGGCTTCGCGCCGTCGCTGACGGGACCGAACTCACCGTTACCCACTCGGGCCTGCACGACGACGAGACCCGCCGCAGTCACGAGCACGGCTGGACCGGAGCTCTCGACAAGCTGGAACGCCATTTTCTCGTAATCGAGGGAGCCCCCTTTGACCAGCCTCCGTCGCGGAGCCGAGCGCGGCGACAGCCATGGTGTCGGCTGGAGTGAGCCTTCGACAAGGTGCAGCTTACCTCACGAACAATCCCAAAGGAGCACATCGCATGATCACGATCTCCGCATTCAAATGGGTTCCGGAGTTTGCCCAAGGTCAAGTGCGCGATCTGCGCGCGCGCTGGGCGCTGGAGGAAGCTGGGTTGCCTTACAGGACTCGCCTCCTCGAGCTGGGCGATCAGGACAAACCGGAGTATCGCGCGCTGCAGCCCTTCGGGCAGGTGCCGATCCTGGAAGAAGACGGGCGCGTGCTCTTCGAATCCGGCGCCATCGTGTTGTATATTGGCGAGCGCAGCGAAACGCTCCTGCCGAAGGA
>DATFTC010000167.1:0-20121 GCA_035262305.1 Myxococcaceae bacterium
GCTTGCCGTCCAGCGAATCGACCTGAATCGCGTGCGAGGGGCTCTCGACCTTCGCCTCTTTGCCGAGGTCGAAGAGGAGCCGCAGGGCGAGGCGATAGTCGGCAGCGCCGATCGGCGGAGAGATCCGGTCTGCGTCAGGGACTTGATCGGTCGGGCTTTCGCGACCGTGGGCGGTCCGGTCGCCAGCGGCCGTTCCCGGAACGTACCGGGGAGCGACCAGAGTCGGAATCATCCAGCGCAGAGTGCCCTCATCGACCGCGACGCGCTGGAGGTACTCGAGCTCCACGACCGTCTCTTCGCCCGGCAGCAGATTGCCGACCTGCGCGGTGAAGACGTTGGGCCGCTCTTGATCGATGAGCGCCCCGCCATGTCCCGAGCTGATCGCCTCGTCGTATTCCCGAAAGGCTTCTTCCCGCTCCCGAACGACGCTCTCGATGCGCCGGCCGGCGCAGGTCATCGCGAACGCAACCAAGGTCGCGTCCGACGGAAGCGGGAAGGTGTAGACCGCCTCCACCGGGCGAGCCTCTTCGTTGCGGTAGCGCTGAATTAGTCGAACCCGCGCGTGCGCGCCCGAGACGTCGCCTTCGATTTCCACCTTCTCGAGCGGAATGCGCGCACCCTCAACGGCGATCAAACCTGCTCTGGTTTCGGTGCTCATTTTGATTTTTCTCCGGCGCGCGAGTGCTTGGCTATGTCCCGAAGCCTGTCTGCGAGCGCGCGCGATCGCGCATCGGCGGCCTGAGAGACGTGAAGCTCCAACCCCGGCGCGAGCTGCCATCGCTCCCACGCGGGCGCATCAGCCGCTACTCGGGTCGGCTCGGAAGCGCTGAGACCTGAATCGCGCGCTCGATTCTCGCCCAGTCCGGTCGGCGGCGCCGCTGCCAGGGGCGGAGCATCCGCCCCCTCGGCCAGGGCGCGAATGCCGTCCGGACTCAGCCGCTGAAGCTCAGCCTGAATTGCATCGAGGGGAAGGAAGCGCTCTTGCAATCGGCGGATCGCTTTGAGCCGCAGCAGGTGGTCCTCGTTGTACGTCGTGTCGGCGCCGCGAAACACCGGAGCCGGAAGCAGGCCGCGCTGCACGTAGTACCGAACCGTTCGAGGCGCCAGACCCGCCCGACCGGCAAGCTGTGCCAACTTCCATTCACCTCTCGCAGAAATCATGCGCCACATATAATCTTGACAGCGATTAGTGTCAAGTAGACAGCAGCCGTGGCTCGTTCTCGTCAGAACAAGCTTCGACGCCGCGACCTCACTTCTAAGCGCCTAGAAGTGGGTCCAACGCCAGCTCAGCTGTACCGAGCGCGCCACGGATGGGCGGTGTTGCTGTAGCCGCGCAGCTCCCAGAATCCCTTCCGGTCCTCGGTGAGAAACTCGATTCGCTTGATCCACTTTGCGCCCTTCCGGGCGTAAAGCTGGGGCGTGAGCATCCTCACCGGCCCGCCGTGCTCTCGCGGCAGCGTCTGTCCGCGAGGCGGACGGCACGCGACCATCCGCTGCAACTTCTCCTCTTCGGGCGTCATCTTCGACCGGCGAGCGCTTCAGATGGGTGCTTAGCTCGCGCGTCCTTCGATGATGTCTTGCAGCTCCCCCCTGGCCGCCAGCTCGCGGATGATGTCCGAGCCGCCGATGAACCGACCGTTGATGTAAACCTGGGGAATCGTCGGCCAGTTCGAGTACTCCTTGATCCCCTCGCGCACCTCGGAGTCCGCCAAAACGTCCACGGTGTACACCCGACCAAACGGCCTCAGCGCCTCAAGCGCCGCTGCAGAAAAACCACACCTCGGAAAATCGGCCGTGCCCTTCATGTAAAGTACAACCTTGTTGCTCCTAATTTCTTGATCGAAGCGATCTTTTAGTTCCGGTCTCATGTGCTCTTCCTAACGGGATCCGACCTCCACTGCTCGGGGGTGAAGGTTTTCAGAGCCAGCGCGTGGAGCTCGCCGCTCTGCAGCAGGTCCCGCAGCGGGCGGTAGACGAGCTGGTGCTGCTCTACCATCGGCTTGCCGGCGAACGTTTCGCTGACCACCCACGCTTCGAAGTGGTCGCCGGTTCCGGTCATGTCCCGGACCTCGACCTCGCTTCCGGGGAGCGATTCGGCGATGCGGCGCCGGATTTCGTTCGGGTCGAGCACTATTGAATTCCTTTCGCCGGGAGGATCATCGCCGGATCGAGGCCCATACCGCGCAATATCTCATCCCAGAGCTGGTCCGGCTCGCTCTCGAGGGTCGGCACCGCCGACGCTTCGGTGCAAAGCCAAGCCCCGGCCGCGATCTCTTTTTCGAGCTGCTTGGGTCCCCACCCGGCGTAACCCAGGCAGAAGCGGAGCTTCGAAGAAGCACTCTGCAGGAGCGGCTGAAGCGCATCGACGGTGAAGCTCAGATACAAACCGGGCACGACCTCGTGCTTCTCCTCGATCGCGTCGCAATTGTGGAGCACGAAGCCGCGCTGCGGCTCGACGGGGCCCCCGACGAACACGTTATCGCCCTCGCGCATGGGGGCGATCTTCATCGATTGCCCGCGCGCCAGCTCTCCCAGGGAAAGCGGCGCCGCGCGATTGATCACCAGACCCATCGACCCTGCGTCGCCGTGCTCGATCATCAGCACCACCGAACGATGGAAATTCGGATCGCCAAGTTGAGGCATCGCGATTAGGAAACTCGGCGCCAGGGATTCAGGTTCAGTGGACATACGCTTGCGATACCCCTAACCCCATCCGTTCGTCTACCGCCGCCGTGATGAAATCTCTGTACATAACGCGTTACGGAGGACCCGAGGTCCTCCAGATTCGTGAATCCGCAGATCTCTCGCCTTCGCCGGGCGAGGTGCTGATCGAAGTTTCCCACGCGGGTCTGAACTTTGCAGACATTTCCGCCCGGGTAGGTCTGTACCCGGACGCTCCCAAGCCGCCGATGGTGGTGGGCTACGAGGTCGCCGGCCGGGTCAAGGCCACCGGCGCCGGCGTCGAGGGCTTCAAGGTGGGCGATCCCGTCTTCGCGATGACCCAGTTTCGAGGGCAGGCCAGCGCCGTCTCCGTGTCCCAGCGGCAAGTGTTCAAGATGCCGACCCGGATGACCTTCGAGGAAGCCGCTGCACTTCCCGTCAATTACCTGACCGCGTTTCATATGATTTACGGCATCGCCCGCCTGAAGCCCTTCGACAAGGTGCTCATTCACATGGCCGCCGGGGGAGTCGGGCTGGCCGCTATTCAACTTTGCCGCTTGACCGAAGGCGTCGAGATCTTCGGAACCGCATCCGAAGCCAAGCATCCGCTGCTCCGGGAAGCGGGCGTTGCGCACCCGATCGATTATCGAAAAGTGGACTATGCCCAGGAGATTCGGCGGATCGCCGGGGGCAAGGGGGTTCAGCTCGTCCTGGATCCGTTGGGCGGCAAGGACTGGGAGAAGGGCTACGAGCTGCTGGCGCCTACGGGCCAGCTGATCGCTTTCGGCTGGGCGAACATGATCAGCAGCGAGCGCCGCCGTTGGGTGCATGTTCTGTCGGAGCTGATCTCGACCAAGCGCTATTCGCCGATGGCGCTGATGGAGAAGAACCGCACCGTCTCCGGGGTGAACTTGGGCAGGCTGTGGAAATGGGAAGGCCTCGCGGCGGAAATGGAAGAGCTGCTGTCGCTGTATCGGCAGAAGAAGATCGCGCCGCGCGTGGATCGCGTGTTTCCCTTGAGCGCCGGCCCTGACGCTCACCGCTACATTCAGGAGCGGCGCAACGTCGGCAAGGTGCTGTTCGACTGCGCCGCCTGAAGCTTATCCGCGTTCCGGCGCAGCCGCCCTGGATGCCAGCGACGCTCCAAGGACGACGAGCATCAGCAGAACCCACGCCGGCAGGACGATGCGGGCTCCCGACGGGTACAAGAGGCTGGCGTAGCTCGTCCCCAGATATCGTCCGAGCGACATCGGCTCGACCTTGGCGATTCCGAAAAAGCTCACCGTCGACTCGGCGAGGATGGCGGATGGGATGCGGGCAATGAAAACAGCGAGGACGTACGAGCGCAGGGCCGGCCACAGATGGCGCAAGAGCAGATACACCCTGCCCGCTCCGAGCGCCTTGGAGGCCGCGATGAAATCCTGCGTCTCGAGCGTCGCCAGCCGGTTTCGGATCATCCGCGCCGGACCGGCCCAGCCGACCGCCGCGAGCGAGAAGATCATCAGCGGCGCCGGCGCGATCTTCAGCCGCGGATCGACATCGCCCAGGATCTGTGCGGCGAGCTGCAGCACCATCAGCACCAAAACGTCCGGGAGGGCGAAGAATGCATCGGCCAAACGCATCGAGCCCTCCTCCAGCGCCCCGCCGACGGCGCGGGATGCCATTGCCAGCGCCGAACCGATGAACGTAGAGAGCGCGCCCGCCGCGACGCCGACGGTCAAAGACACCCAGAGGCCGCCGATCGCCAATTCGCAGACGGTGCTGTCCGGTCGAATCGCGTCGCGTCCAAATGGACAGCGGCGAAGCGCGCTCGGCCAGATCGCGCTGGCGGCGAAGCTGAAGAGCCACAAGCCGAGAAGCAGGCAGATGCCGGTGATGATGGCTCGCCGCTGTTCCTTGCGCTGGTCGCGTGCGTCGTTCATTCGGTGGCAGCCCGCGTGCGCGGATCGATGAGAATGCGCACCGCCTCTACCGTCAGGCCCACTGCGGCCAGCAGCGCCGCAAAACAGGTGGTGGCGACCACCACGACCGCCACCTGCTTTTGAAGCACGGCGACGACGTAGAGTTGGCCGAAGTAGGGCAGGCCGAACACGCGCTCAGCGGCGAAAGAGCCGGCGAGCAGTGCGGTCGCCACCGGGCCGATCGAATCGAGGAGCAAAGGCAGCACGTTTGGAATGACGTGACGGCGAAGAACCGCGCTCGCGGCAAGACCCTTCCCCAGCGCGGTGCGCACGTAGTCTCGGGTCAGCTCGGCGCGGATTGCATCGATCAGCAGCGTTCCGAGGAATACGCCCGGCCACGCCGAAATGACGAGCGCCGCGGCGAGCTCCGGCAGCAAGTGACCCGCCTCGGCGACGTAGGGCGCCAGCAGCAGCGCGGGGATGAAGACGGGCGTACCAAACGCAATCGCTGGGATGACGTCGCTGATGGCCGAGGGGCGCGGGCGCTGAAGCTGCAGGCGCAGCAAGGCGAATCCGAGCGCCCAGACCAGCGACAGGCCGAGCGCGAGGCAGCCAACGCCCACGCTCCCGGAGATCTTGCGCACAAGCTCCTCGCCAGTGACGCCCTGGGCGGATGTGCCAAGCCGCTCGCCTCGGACCAGCTTCTGCCAGGGGCGCAAGAATCCGAGGGGCTCCCCAATTCCCAGGTCGCGCCGATAGGACGCCACCAGCTCCGGCGGAAGTTGTCGCTTCGATTCGTCCTCCGCTCCAAGGGGGAGGGCGGCGATTAAAAAGTAAGAGGCGATCGCGACGATGGGGATGACTGCGACGTGCCGCCCAATTCGCCGCAGGACGTTTGGCATCAGTTCTTGACCCGCAGGTCGCTCAGCGAAAGAAAGTTGAACGCGTCAACGCGAAGGCCGACGAGCTTCGGGCGCGCGCGGTAGTAGCGATCTGGGTGGTAAATCGGGGCGATCACCGCGGCCTCGTCCAGAAGAATCGCCTCGGCGCGGGCGTAGAGGGGCGCCGCCGCGGAGATGTCCGCGACCGCGTCTCCCTCGCGCGTGAGCCGTTCGAACCGCTCGATCGCCGCGCCGTTTTCAATCCGCTCCCAGCCGGTGTGGTGATTTCCGGCGCGTTCAAAGAGGGTGAAGAAGGTTTTGGGATGGGCGTAGTCGGCGCCGATCCGGCGCAGGTACATGTCCGGCGCAGGGTAGCCGTCGGCGGCGATCCGCGCCACCTCGGCCCAGAAGTCGTAGCGTGGATCGAGCTCCACTCGGATGCCGAGCGCGGCCAGCTGGCTCTTCAGCCGCTCCGCGATCGCGATCTGTGGGACGAACGATTCACCGGCCTGATAGACCAGGCGAAGCGGGCGCGAGGCAGCGCCGGCGCGTTCAAGGATTGCCTTCGCGGAGCTTCGATCCGGAATCGCCGCCGAGCGGCTGACGGCACCCGGCAGACCGGGTGGAAGCAGCGTGGTCGCCGGCCTGGCAGCGGGGAGCAGTCCACCGAGCATCGCCGCGCGGTCGATCGATGCGGCGAGCGCGCGCCGCACCTCGACGCGATCGAGCGGCGGCCGCTGCGTGTTGAAGGCCAAAAAATACGTCGAGAGAAGCTCCTCGCGGTGCAAGTCCGAGCCACGGTACTCCTGAAGCGCGACCGGGTCGTCGACGAAAACGAAATCGACTCGGCCGCGATCGTAGAGCGCCAAGCCCACTTCCGATTTGAGCATCGTCAGCACGTCCACCACGCCCTCCCCGGGCTGCGGCGCAGGAACGAAAATCGAATGTTCGTTGCGAACGAGCCGGACCCGTTCCCCGGCTCGATCCCACAATTCGACCCGAAAGGGGCCCAGCGACAATGGGTGCCCATTTCCGGGCCGCTCGAAGTAATCGCGGACCTCTTCCTGCGAACGAGGCGCGAGCGCTGGCGATGGAACCGGGAAGAACAGGTAGACGTTCGCAATGCGGGAAAGGAAGTAGTTCCTCGGGCTGGAGAGGATGACCCGAAGCGTCGTGGGATCCACCGCCTCCACCCCCAGAGCGTCAATCGCCGCGCGAAGGGTGGACGCTTCGGCGGCGGAATCCAGCTGGCGCAACACCTGATCCGCGCCGAGTACGTCCAGCATTTCGCCGCGTTCGCGCCCCTGGACTGCACGCCTCCAGCCGAAAACGAAATCCTGCGCCGTCAGCGGCGTCGCTCCGTCGGACCAACGAACCCCTGGCCGGAGGTGAAAAGTGTAGACCTCGCGCCCTCCGGGGCAGCACTCGCGCTCCCAGCGCGCGGCGAGACACGGGTGGACTTCATTGCCCGGGCCAAGCGACGTCAGACCTCGCATCGTCGCCAAAGCCACCGGGTAATTCGCCCAGCTGTTGGGGTCCGAGGTGCTCCAGTCGATCGTGGTTGGCATCGCGGGGACGACGATCTTGATGCCCGCATCGGGCTGAAAGCCACACCGACCGCACGCGGCGAGGCACGAAACGCAAACCGCGGCGGCTGCGAGTCTCACGGGCGGCGCGCGGGACAAACGGAAGTCGAAAGTCGAACGGGAGTTGAAAGTCCAAAGTCGAAAGTTGAAAGGTAAAAGGGGCACGCCGGACGACAGGATCCTTTCGCCCTGCCACATACGATATTCGCCTTTTGACTTTCGACTTTGAACTTTTGACCGCTGTTTAAACTTTTGACTTCCGCGCCTCCGTGCAACGCCGATCAGCGCTTCCGGAACAGCGCGGGATCAAGGCGGTGGTGCTTGAGCCAGCGCCGGACCTGAACCCGATCCTTGCCCAGGTCTCGAGCGATGGCGCTTAGATTGCCGCGGTGCTCGTCCAGAAGCGCCAGCAGCTTCTCTCGGTCGGCGAGGTTTTCCGCTGAGGACTGCCGCGCCGGCACCCTCGGCCCCTGCAACGGCTCGGGCAGGTGCGCCGTATCAATCGGCTCACCTCGCGCCAGCACCAGCGCCGTCTCCAGGCACTTCTCGAGCTCTCGGATGTTCAGCGGCCACGAATACGCCATCAGCGCTTGTGCCGCCTTCCGTCGGAAGCTGACTTTGTCCAAGCTGCCCGGCGCGATGCGCGACACGAGCGCAGCGAGCAGCAGGCCGAGATCCTCGCGGCGCTCGCGAAGCGGCGGGAGCACGAGCTTGAAACCGCCGATTCGAGCAAGGAGGTCTTCTCGGAAAGACTTGCCCACGAGCGAGTCGAGCGCGCGATGCGTGGCGGCGCATACCCGGATATCGACGTTGACCGGTCGAGTGGCGCCCACCGGAACGACCTGCCGCTCTTGAAGCACGCGAAGAAACTTTGCTTGGGACGCGAGATGAAGATCGCCGATCTCGTCGAGAAACAAAGTCCCGCGGTCCGCGCTTCGGATCAGCCCGACTCTGTCCTGCGTCGCTCCGGAGAACGCGCCCTTTCGGAAGCCGAACAGCTCGGATTCCACCAGCGCGTCGGGAATCGCGCCGCAGTTGATCGCTACGAATGGCCCGGTCCTGCGCGAGATGCTGTGCACCGCCCGCGCGACGACCTCCTTGCCGGTGCCGGTCTCGCCCTGGATCAGAACGGACACCGCGGAGCGAGCCACCTCGGTCAGCGCATTGAATTGCGTCGCCAGCTCGGGGGAAAGCGTGGCCAAACCCACGACTTCGGGGCTGCGCTCGGCGGAGCTTGCATCGGCCGCATCCTTCATATCCGCCGGAAGGTCGTGGCGGTAGAGGAAAAACGTGTGGCCCGACTCGATCACGTCGCCGTCCTGCAGAACGGCGCGCTGCACCGGCTGGCCGTTGAGGAAGGTTCCATTCTTGGAGCCGTTGTCCTCGACCACCCAGCGGCTGAGCACGCGCGTCATTCGCACGTGGGAAGACGACATCCACGAGTCCAGCACCTCGACCCGCAGCTCGCGGCCCCCCCGATCGAGTCGGCGCGCGGAGCGGCTATTTCCGCGCCCGATTGCGACTGCATCGAGATCGCCTAGGGAGAATCGCAACGAGGGCTCGTGCAAGCGGTCGCACTGAAAAATCAGGAACAAAAAAGGAGAGCGAGGCGGTCCGTTCTTGGAGCGGCTCGCTGCTCCCGTGCCGCGGAGCGTGCTTCGCGAACGCCGCTCCAGGCTCCGTCCGGAGCCGGTCGTAGCGCGGCGCGAAGTGGGATTACTGGGCGGCTTGGGCAGGCTGTGGCTCCGGCGCCGGCTTCTTCTCCTCGCTGACCGGCTTCTTGAAGAACTCCTCGGGGTTCTCCAGCACCAGCGCCTCGCGCAACACCTCGTCGACGAACTCCACCTGGACGATCCGCATCGCCTCGCGGATTCGCTTCGGAATCTCGCGCAGGTCCTTCCGATTCTCCTTCGGAATCAGGATCGTCTTGATGCCCGCCCGGTGCGCCGCGAGCGCCTTCTCTTTCAAGCCCCCAATCGGCAGCACGCGACCTCGTAGAGTGATTTCCCCGGTCATCGCAACCTCGCGGCGAACAGGAATGCGCGCCAGCGCGGAGACGAGCGCGGTGGCCATCGTCACGCCTGCGGACGGACCATCCTTGGGGATGGCTCCCTCGGGCAGGTGGACGTGGATGTCGCAAGTCTCGGCGAACTTTCGGTCGATCCCAAACCGCTCCGCACGCGCGCGCACGTAGGACATCGCGGCCTGCGCGGACTCCTGCATCACCTCGCCGAGCTTGCCGGTGATGAACAGCTTGCCCTTGCCGGGCATCACCGTGGCTTCGGTGGTGAGAAGCTCGCCACCCATCTCGGTCCAGGCCAGTCCGGTGACGATCCCGACCTGGTTTTCGCGCTCCGCCATTCCAAAGCGGTACCGCGGGACGCCGAGGTACTTCATCACCAGCTTCTTGTCGATCGACACCTCGCGCTTGCCGTTCTTCAGGACGTCCCGAGCGACCTTGCGAAATACGCTCGCAATCTCTCGCTCCAGGGATCGAACGCCGGACTCGCGCGTGTAGCGATGGATGATCGCCCGCACCGCGCTCTCGGTGAAGATGATCGGGACGTCCCCCAACCCATTCGCTTCCTTCTGCTTGGGAATGAGGTAGCGCCGCGCGATCGACAGCTTCTCCAGCTCCGTGTAGCCGGCGATGCGGATGATCTCCATCCGGTCCTGCAGCGGCGCGGGGATGTTGTGCATCGTGTTCGCGGTGCAGATGAACATCACCTTCGACAAATCGTAGTCGAGGTCGAGGTAGTGATCGTTGAAAGTGTGGTTCTGCTCCGGGTCGAGCACCTCGAGGAGCGCCGAGGAGGGATCCCCTCGGAAGTCGGTGGACATCTTGTCCACCTCATCGAGAAGGAACACCGGGTTGTTCGAGCCGGCCTTCTTCAGCGACTGGATCAACTTCCCCGGCATCGCGCCGATGTACGTTCGGCGGTGCCCGCGAATCTCCGCTTCGTCCCGGACTCCTCCCAACGAGAGGCGGACGAAGCGGCGCCCGGTGGCCCGCGCGATCGATTTGGCCAGCGAAGTCTTCCCCACGCCGGGAGGCCCGACGAAACAGAGGATCGGTCCCTTCAGCTTTTGCACCAGCGCCTGCACCGCGAGGTACTCGAGGATCCGCTCCTTCGCCTTCTTCAGCCCGTAGTGATCTTCGTTGAGGACCCGCTCGGCTTCGTTGACCTCGAGGCGATCCTTCGTTTCGTCGTACCAGGGCAGCGAGAGTATCCAATCGATGTAATTGCGGACGACCGTCGCCTCGGCGCTCATCGGGCTCATCATCCGCAGCTTCTTCAGCTCCTTCTTGACCTTGAGGGTGGCCTCCTTGCTCATCCGCTTGGTCTTGAGCTTTTCCTCGATCTCCTGGATCTCGTTCTTGAACTCGTCGCGCTCGCCCAGCTCCTTCTGAATGGCCTGCATCTGCTCATTCAGGTAGTACTCCTTCTGGGTCTTCTCCATCTGCTTCTTGACCCGGGTGCGGATTTTCTTCTCCACCTGGAGAATTTCGATCTCGCCCTGCATCAGCTCGTAGAGCTTCTCCAGCCGCTTCACCGGCGATTCCGTTTCGAGCAGCGCCTGCTTGTCGTTCAGCTTGAGCGACAGGTGCGCGACGATGGTGTCCGCCAAGCGCGCCGGGTCCTCGATCGTCGAAACCTGGATCAACATCTCGGGCGGAATCCGCTTGTTGAGCTTGACGAAAGCTTCGAAGACGGAATGGACCGATCGGATCAGCGCCTCCAGCTCGACCGTCTTCTCCACCGCCTCCGGGACGTCATCGACCTCGACCATGAAGAAGGGATCGTTGGGCAAGAACCGGTGCACTTTGGCGCGGCGGATCCCCTCGACCAGAACCTTTACGGTTCCATCCGGAAGCGGCAAAAGCTGGATCACATTGCCCAGCGTGCCGAAGTGGAAGATGTCGTCCGGCGTGGGATCGTTGGTCTTCGCCTTCTTCTGCGCGGCGAGCAGGATGATCGCCTTTTCATCGGACCCTTTGTGAGCCATCGCGTACTTCAATGCGGCGATCGATCGCTCGCGGCCGACGAAGAGGGGAACGACCATGTGCGGGAAGACGATGATGTCGCGCAGCGGGAGCAAAGGAACCGGATCGGCGCGCTTCGCAAGTTCCTTTTTATCGTCTCTGCCAAAGAACATGTCTTCGCCACCCGCGGGCCGACGGCCGCTCAAGCCTACGGCACCCTAGAAGATTGGTTCCCCCGGCATTGCCTTCAAGCCTTGATTTATAACATGTCGCAAGGGGAGCGAGTTCCTTCCTTCGCGAGGCGCCAACTCGGCTGCTGGGCGTAGCATTCGTCCCGCGGGGAGCACAGTGTGGTCAGGGGACCCGAGCAGAAGGCCGGAAGCGGTGGACGGCTCCATCCCGAACCAGTTGAACAGGAACGCATACATGCCCCATCGAAGGCGTCCATCGAGCCCGCGGCCGCTTCGGGCAGTTACGGCAGGCCCTCGCGAGCTTTCCGTGTATATCCGGATTTCCGTACTCTGGAACCCAGCAGCCCCCTTTCGCGCTCGGGTAAGAAAGGCCTGGGGACGGGTTAGGCCGACTCCTTCTTTTGCTCCACGTCCTTCTCATTGGCGTAGAGCACCACCGGCTCCGATTTTTTCAGGATCACTTCCTCGGAGATGACCACTTCGCGCGCCGTCTTGCGCGAGGGGATCTCATACATCACGTCCAGCATCGCCCCTTCGAGAATCGATCTCAGGCCCCGGGCGCCCGCTTTGCGCCGGATCGCTTCCGAGGCGATCGCCTTTAAGGCACCGTCGGTGAACTTGAGCGACACGCCGTCGAGGTCGAACAGCTTGCGGTACTGCTTCACCAGCGCGTTCTTCGGCTGGCTGAGGATGTCCATCAGCGCCGACTCATCCAGCTCCTCGAGGGCGGTGACGATCGGCAAGCGGCCGATGAACTCAGGGATCATGCCGAATTTGAGCAAGTCCTCCGGCTCGACGTGCCGCAAAAGCTCGGACAGGCTGCGCTGCTTCTTGGTCTGGATGTCCGCGCCGAACCCGATGTTCTTCCCGCCCAGGCGACGGTCGATGATCTGCTCCAGACCGCCAAAGGCGCCGCCGCAGATGAACAGGATGTTCGTCGTGTCCACCTGCAAAAACTCCTGCTGCGGATGCTTGCGGCCGCCCTTGGGGGGCACATTGGCGATCGTCCCCTCGATGATCTTCAGCAGCGCCTGTTGAACGCCTTCGCCGGAGACGTCGCGGGTGATCGACGGGTTCTCGCTCTTGCGGGCGATCTTGTCGATCTCGTCGATGTAGACGATGCCTCGCTGGGCGCGCTCAATGTCGTGATCGGCCGCCTGGAGCAGATTGACAATGATGTTCTCTACGTCCTCGCCGACATAGCCGGCCTCGGTGAGACAGGTGGCATCGGCAATGGTGAACGGCACGTTGAGAATTCGGGCCAGGGTCTGCGCCAACAGCGTCTTGCCGCTCCCGGTTGGTCCAAGCAGCAGGATGTTCGACTTTTGCAGCTCGACGTCGTCCATCGCGACTTTGGACTCGATGCGCTTGTAATGGTTGTGAACTGCGACCGCGAGCACCTTCTTGGCGCGCTCCTGACCGATCACGTACTCGTCGAGGATCGACTTGATCTCCGAAGGTCGAGGGATGCGCAACTTGGTGTCCTTCGCCTCTTCGCGATCGATCTCCTCAGCGATGATGTCGTTGCACAACCCGATGCATTCGTCGCAGATGTAGACGGTCGGGCCGGCGATCAGCTTCTTCACCTCTTTCTGCGACTTGCCGCAGAAGGAGCAACAGAGCGTCTGATTGTCTCGTTTCTCGACGTTCTTGCCCGGCATGGTGCGCCTCTTTACGCTTCAGTGAGGGAAGCAACCCTCGGCGAATCCAATCTAGTCAGCGACCCGACTCTGCGTCCATCTTACCTCCCTACTTAATCGATTGGACCCGAGCCCGCAGTGAAGACCTCGCCCCCTGCTCGGCGGAAAACAGATGGGTCGAGCTAACGCAACGCGCTATTCGCGCGTCTTATCCCGGGGCATCGCCTTCTTTTGCACCACCACCTCGTCGATGATTCCGTACTGCTTCGCCTCCACCGGGCCCATGAAGTAGTCGCGATCGGTGTCCTTCTCGATTCGCTCGAGGCTCTGTCCGGTGTGCTTGACGATGATCTCGTTGAGCTTGGCCTTCATCCGGAGAATCTCGCGAGCTTGGATGTCGATGTCGGTGGCCTGTCCCTTCACGCCCCCCATCGGCTGGTGGATCATGATGCGGGCGTTCGGCAGGGCGAATCGCTTCCCCTTGGCGCCGGCGAGCAAGAGCATTGCTCCCATCGACGCCGCCTGTCCGACGCAGATGGTGGACACTGCGGGCTTGACGTACTGCATGGTGTCGTAGATCGCCAGACCGGCCGTCACCGACCCGCCCGGCGAGTTCACGTAGACGTTGATGTCCTTGTCCGGGTCCTCGGATTCCAGGAAGAGCATCTGCGCCACCACCACGTTGGCGACCTCGTCGTCGATCTCGGTTCCGAGCATGATGATGCGGTCCTTGAGAAGACGACTGTAAATGTCATAGGAGCGCTCGCCGCGGTGGGTCTGCTCCACGACGTACGGCACGGGCATGTAAGGCATGAAGGGTCTCTCCGGCGAATGGACAACAAGGCTTACAAATACTTCGCGCGGCCCTTCAAGAATTCAACCGTCTTTTCTTCTCGGAGCTTCTGCGCCAGGTTTTGCCGCTCCTCGGGGTTGGCGAAGTGGCGCTTCACCTTGGCGATCGGCTGGCCGCTGTCTTTGCCGATCTCCTCGATCTTCTTATCGACCTCGGCGTCGGCGACCTCGATTTTCTCCTGGTTGGCGATCGCTTGGAACAAAAGCGCTGCCTTGACCTCCGCCAACGCGCGAGGGCGCATCTCCTCCAGCAGCTTTCCAACATCGAGGTTCAGCCGCCGCGGATCGACGCCTCCTCGAGCCATCGCGCGAAGCGCGCCGTCGAGCATCATCTCCGCTGCCCGGTCGACCATCGCCGCGGGGACGTCGAAAGGATTGCGATCGGTCAGCCCCTTGGCGATCTGATCCCGCTCCTCCGTGTCCGCCTTGGCGCGAGCCACTTTCTCCAGGTCCGAGCGAACCTTGGCTCTTAGATCGGCGAGCGTCTTGCCCGCCTGAAGCTCGCGCGCGAGGTCGTCGTTTAGCTCCGGAATGACCTTTGCCTTGAGAGCCTTGAGGTGAACGCGGAAGTGGCCGCGCTTGCCCCTCACTTGCTCGATTGGGTAGTCCTGCGGAAAGGCGGAATCGAGCTCGACGGTCGCACCCACCCGCGCGCCATTGAGGTCCTGGAGCTTCGACTCCATCAGCGAGCCCGGCGCGATTTCCACCGTCGCGTTCTCGGCGTGGCTGCCGGGAAACTCCTTGCCCTCCACCGTGGCTTGATAGTCGACCAGCGCGAAATCTCCGGCTCGCGCTTCGTTCCGATCTTCGATCGGCTCGAGCCGGCTCATGCTCTGGCGCAGCTTTTCCAGCTGCTCCTCCACCTTCGTATCGCTCACCGAGGTGTCCGCCCTCTTGAGGGGAAGCTCGAGATAATCCTTCGCCTCCACCTTCGGCTTGACCTGCACGCGCGCTTGGAAGGTGAACGGCTCATTCGGGCGCAGTCCGTCGTTGGTGACCTGGGGGCTCGAAACGACCTCCACTTTGTGCTCGCGCACCGCTTCCGAATAGGCCCGCTCCACCATCTTGCGGATGACGTCATCCTCGACCTGCTCGCGAAACCGCTGCTCGAGGATCCGGCGCGGCACCTTACCGGGGCGAAAGCCGGCGATCTTGATTTGGCGGCCGAGCTGCGAATACGCCCGGTCCAGCTCGTTGGTCACCCGCGAATGTTCGACTTCGATCGAGAGCTTGCGCTCGATGGGAGAGACTTCTTCGACGCGGACTTTCATCAGCACCTCGATGGGCGAGGAGGGACTCGAACCCTCACACCTTTTGGGTACCAGATCCTAAGTCTGGCGCGTCTACCAAGTTCCGCCACACGCCCGGAGGGGTACAAAATCAGCACTGCGGCCAAAAGTCGAAAGTTGAAAGTTGAAAGGGCCCCGGCGATGAACCGCTGCCGGCTCCATCCTTTGCCTACTCGTGTCCAACTCGTCGGCACCGCCCTTCGACTTTCGACTTTCAACCGCTGCGTCAACTTCGGACCCTGCAATGAGAGCGGAGGGAATCGAACCCACAACCTATGGATTAAGAGTCCATTGCTCTGCCAGTTGAGCTACGCTCCCCAGTGGCGAGGGCGGCGCTTGTACCGGACGGAAGCTCCCGGTGTCAACGCAACCCTGTTTCACGCGTCCTCCCCTGGATGCCCCGAGGGGTAACGCCCTAGGCCGCCGCTTTCTCGAGCCAGGCGCGCATCTGCGGAGCGTGCACCAGACCGGGCTGCTGAGACGCAATCTGGCCGCCTCGAAAGACGATGAAGGTAGGGATGCCGCGGATGTTAAACCGGCTTGCGAGGCCTGGCTGTCGCTCGGTATCCACCTTGAGCACAACGGCCCGTCCGGCCATGTCCGAGGCGACCTTCTTGACCTCGGGGGCGGCGATTCTGCAGGGTCCGCACCATTCCGCCCAAAAATCCACCAACACCGGCACCTGCGCCTCATTGACAATCGCATCGAACGCCTGCTCGTCGACATCGATTGGCTCGTTCACCGGCGGCAACGGCGCCTTGCACTTTCCGCATCGGCCCGTATCGTGAAGATGCTTCGGAGGGACCCGGTTCTTCTGACCGCACGCTGGGCAAGTTCGAATCATCGCACGAAGTCGAAAGTCAAAAGTTGAAAGTTCGAAGAAGCCTCATAATGTGTCGTTCAGGCCTAAAACTTTCAACTCCGAGTGGTGGCCTGCCTTTTCGACTTTCAACTTTCGACTCTCAACTTTCAGGGCCGTCGACTTTCGACTCTCTCATCCTTCCGGCGCCGGGACGCGGCCGATCGCGTCGCGCTCGGTGCTGCCCAGGTAGAGCTGCCCGCGATGCTCGCGCACGCTGGTGATTGGAGCGAATGAGTTGGGAGATGGATCCTGAAGGTTGTGCACGACCCGCCCGTGCAGATCGATGCCCAGCGCGAATGCGTAGCGGGCAGGGTTGGGCTGCACCCAAGTCGGCAAGCGGCGGACCACCTTGCGCAGCCAAGGATGGGGCATCAGCCGATCCACCGTCGCGTCTCTGGGCGCGAACAGCGCCAGCCAGAAGATGCCTCGATCCCGCGAAAAGGTGATGTTGTCGGGGAATCCCGGCAGATTGTCGATGAAGACGTCGCGAGATCCCTTCCGAGGCCCGCTGCGCCACAGTCGGGTGACGCGGTACATCGATGTCTCGCAGACGAGGACGAAGGATTGGTCTCCACTCACAGCGACGCCATTGGCGAAGTAGAGGTCGCCGAGCTCGCGTTGGACGCGCTTCGTGCGCGGATCATACGAAAGCAGCCGACCATGCGGGCGATGCTCAAACACATCGTCTCGGTGCTGAAAGAGCGAGAACTTCGACGAAGCGTCGCTGAAATAGACCGTGCCGTCGTCGGCCACGTCCACGTCGTCGACCATGCCAAACTGCACCCCGGCTTCTCGGGTCGCCAGAATGGACTGAGCCCCGCTCGCCGAGATCGACAGCAAGCCCTTTACCGCGTCGGCGACGAGCAGGTTGCTGTCGCCATCAAACGCCAACCCCAGCGGCCGGCCCCCGGTGTTCGCGACAATTTCCGCTCGCCCCCCGTCCGCTGATAAGCGGACGATCCGGCCGTCGCTGAAGCCGGCGTGGACGCGACCCAAGCGATCGACCGCGGTGGATTCAGGCCCCACGCCGACGCCGCGAGCGAGCCATTCCGCTCGCGCCAGCCGTGCATTGGGCTGGTAGGGCCCAACGAACCCGGGCGCCGGAGGCGGCTCCCACCGAGCTGGATCAATCGACGTCGGCCAAACACTGAGATATGCCGCGACCAGCGCGAGCCCGACGAGGAGCCAGCGACCCCACTTCATCGCCCTCGATCCTCCAGGAGAAACGCCTTCGCATCCGCGGCGCTCTGGGAGCCGATTTCCTCCATCGGAACGTGGCCGACGCCTTCGTACACGATGACCCGCGAGTGGGGAAGATCGCGCGCGAAACGCTCCGCATCGGCGACCGGCAGAAAAGAGTCGAGGCTCCCCCACATTATCAGCGCCGGCGCAGCGATATTGCGAATCTCGCTGGCATGGTCCGGCTCGGATGTGGAAGCACGATCGGAAAATGCCCTCCGGTTCCCCGCGCGCAAGGAGAGGTCGGTGTAGCGGTCCATCAGCTCCGGCGTCACCTTGGAGGGATCCGCATAGGCCTCGCGAAGCGTGCGCACTATCAGCGGCCGAGGATCCATGTTGGCCAGGAGTGACGAGAGCAGTGGAATCCTCGCCAGACGAAAAACCAGAGGGAGCGGATGTCGAAGGGGATAGCCGGCCGCATCCACCAGAATGAGCTTGTGGACCCGCTCCGGATGGGCGCTCGCATAGCGCCAGGCGATGAATCCGCCGAGAGAGTTGCCCGCGAGATCAAAGCGCTGCAGCCCGAGCTTTTCGACCAGGCTCTCCAGGAAGCGAACGTACGCGCCTGAGGTGTAATCGCCGCTCGGCTCGGGACCGGTGAGGCCGAAGCCGGGCAAATCCATTCGAATCACACGGAAATCCCGCCGCAGCAGCCCGCTCCATTTTTGCCAAGTGTGCAGCGACGCACCGGTCCCGTGAATCAAAACCAGCGGCGGCCCGGCACCTTCGTCGCGATAATGCACGGCGAGGCCATCCAGCTCGATGAACTTCGACGGGGGCTGCCCGTACCTTTGTTTCAGTGTCTCGAGCGGAATATCTGATTTCAGATTCGCAACTGCTCCCAGCGCGACCAGGGCAAAAATGAAAAGCCCGACTGTCGCCGGCCAGCGAAGCAACCAGCCCCGCGCCGCTCGGCCTGCTTCGGAAGAATAAGAAATTGCATTCATCGTGCCGTCCGGGTTCGCGAGGCTTAATACGTCTTCGTGTCGATAGGAACATTAGACAACAAATTGAATCCTTTTCTTGTTCGCTTGTTGTATGGGTGCTGATGGTCAGGAGCGCATGTATGGACCTCAAGAATGCCGCTAAACGCCTTTTTGATCAGCCGTCTCGATCATTCACGGTTCAGCTTTGGGACGGAACGACGCTTCCGGCGCCCAGTAATGCAATCCGAGGCAAGGTCCTGTTTCGCAGTCCGTCCGCGCTGGCCGCGCTTTTCCCTCCGGCGTCGGAGCAGAAGATCGCCGAGGCATTCATTGCGGGCGACATCGAGATCGAGGGCGACACCATCGATGTGATCGAAGCAGTCGCCCTCTGGGAAGGCCCCGGCCGACGAGTGGGCGCCACAGCGATGCTCTTCGCGTGGCTCGAGCGGGTGCTGTCGGCCGGGCCGGAGGCGCTCGCCGCGGTGCTTCGCGGCCAGCGCCACTCGAAGTCCCGCGATCGCGATGCCGTGCGCCATCACTACGACGTGTCCAACGACTTCTACCGGCTCTTTCTCGATGAAACGATGGTGTATTCGTGCGGGTATTTTCCGTCGGGGCTCGAGTCTTTGGAGACAGCTCAGCGAAACAAGCTCGAGCTCACGTGCCGCAAGCTGGACCTCAAGCCGGACGAGAGATTTTTGGATATCGGCTGCGGTTGGGGCGCGCTCTTGTTTCATGCAGCTTCGGGCTTCGGCGCCCGCGCGACGGGGGTGACGCTGAGCGAGAACCAACTTTTGGAAGGGAAGCGAAGAGCGGCTTTCCTGCGACCTGCCGATCGAATCGACATCCGCGCGCAAGACTACCGCGAGCTCGACTCGGCCGGCCCGTTCGACAAAATCGCCAGCGTCGGAATGATGGAGCACGTCGGGCGCGCAAAGCTTGACGAATACTTTGCCTCGGTGTTCCGGCTCCTGCGGCCCGGGGGACTCTTTCTCAATCATGCCATCGCGGACATTGCCTCGGGCGTTCGGACCATCGCTTGGCTCGCGCAGCGCCGTCGCACATTCATTCAGCGATACATCTTCCCGGACAGCGAGCTGATCCCGATCGGAGAAGTCGCCGAGGCCGCCGAGCGCGCCGGGTTCGAGGTCCGGGATGTGGAGTCCATTCGAGAGCATTACGCCGACACGCTGGCGCACTGGCTCGCTCGCCTCGAGCGCCGCTTCGAAGAAGCGGTCGCGATCGTCGGGCAAGCTCGGGCACGGACCTGGCGCCTGTACCTGGCGACCTCTGCAGTGGGATTCCGGATCGGGCGAACCGGCGTGTACCAGCTGCTTCTCGCCAAGCGGCTGCCCAACGGCCGCGCCAGCGGCGTCCCGCGCTACCGTGCGCAGTGGTACGACAGCCTGCTCGCCGTACCCGAGGACGAGCGGCGCAAACGACCTTCCCTCGGCGCGGATGTCTGGTCCGCGCCGCGAACAGCGCCATCAGTTACAATGAGCGGCGGAGGCGATCATGCCGTTCATCCAGGAGAGCCCTCGACTTGAAAACCAGTTCGATTCGGACGCGCTGCTTCGGGAGTACCTCGAGCGCGTAGTTCCGGAGGACGTTCGCCGAGAAATCGAGCCGGAGCTGCGCGGGATGGGCGACCTCGCCGCAGGCCCGCTTTTCGAGCTCGCCCAACGCTCTCGCAAGGACGAGCCGCAGCTGACCCACTTCGATCCTTGGGGGCGTCGGATCGACGACATCCGCGTCCCCGACGCCTGGAAGCAGCTCGCGGCGATTGCGTGCAGGCAAGGAATCGTGGCCATTCCTTACGAGCGCCGCCACGGCCCGTTCTCGCGGATCCATCAAGTAGCTCTCGCCTACCTCTTCGCGCCGTCGTCGTCGATCTACAGCTGCCCGCTGGCGATGAGCGACGGCGCAGCGAAAACGCTCCAGACGCACGGCAACACTTCGCTGCTGGAGCGAGCAATGCCCCGGCTGACCAGCCGCGATCCCGCGCGCGCCTGGACCAGCGGCCAGTGGATGACCGAGAGCACGGGCGGATCGGACGTGGGTCTGACGAGGACGGTGGCGCGGCTGGAGAACGGCGAGTGGCGACTGTA
>DATFTC010000168.1:0-23897 GCA_035262305.1 Myxococcaceae bacterium
GCGCTCCCCAGTAGGCCACGTCCTTGAGGACGCTCTGCGTGCCGTCCGGGGCTTTGACCCCTTTAAGCACTACCTCGCCCTCCCCTTTGCCGAGCTTGGCATGGGCATTCTCCCCGTTCACCTCCCACACGATCGGCGCGACCGCCGTCTCCATCTTTCCCCACTGAACGGGATAGATCTTCCCCATCAGGAACTTGATCGCCTCCTGCTGTTTCGGCGTCACCTCGGTATCGAAAGTCATCACCGCGCCCTTCATGTGGCCCTTGGAAAAGTCGCCGCCGAGATTCCCGGACAGCCAGACCTTCGCGCCGTCCACCTTCACATCGCCGACGTGGCCCTCGGTGATCTTGATCGCATTGTTGAACTCGCAGTGGTGTCCCCCCTCCGGGCTGGTGTTGAAGTAGCAAGGGCAAAAAAGATGGCAGGAGCAGGCTTCGATGTAATCCGCCTTGACGCTCCAGGTCTGGTTCTCAGCAGCTTGGAGTGCGGACAAGCTGATGGACATGGAGCCGACGACGACGACGACTGCAAATTTCCAGCTTTGCATGCAAACCTCCCAAGGTCGTGCTTCGGTTTCAGCGTGAATGGATTCTTCCGTTCCTACGTTCGCCGGACTGAACTCACCCCCCGATAGACCGGTTTACCCGTCGCCAGGACTGCTGCGTCTTACCGCGATTCCGGGTGCCCGACAACTACTGGCTGCTAGGCCGCAAGGGCAGGTTTGGCATGGTTGCGGATGGGAGGCAGGGGAGTATCCTGAGCGCGTCAACCAGGTGCTGCTGCTGGGTTGACCTGTCGAGCACGCGGGTCTACCCAGCGGAAGGAGTGAAGCTATGCCTCGCGCGGGAGAACAAAAGTTCCGAAACATCCTCGTCGAGCAGGATGGACCGCTTGCCCTCGTCACCATGAATCGCCCAGAAAAGCGAAACGCGCTCTCTGAGGAGCACATGTTAGAGCTCATCGACGCGTTCCGTCGGATCGGCGATCAACGCGAGACGGCCGTCGCCATCCTCCGAGCAAACGGCTCCGCGTTTTGCGCGGGGCATGATCTCAGCGAAATGATCAGCCGGGAACCGGCCGCATATCGACGCCTATTCGATGTCTGCATCGAGCTGATTTCCACCCTTCAGTCGATTCCTCAGCCGGTGATCGCCCAAGTGCAGGGCATGGCGACGGCGGCGGGTTGCCAGCTGGTTGCTTCGTGCGACCTGGCGGTGGCCAGCAGCGAAGCGCGCTTCGCTACGCCCGGAGTTAAAATCGGTCTGTTTTGCACTACGCCGATGGTTGCGCTCAGCCGCGCGGTGGGCCGCAAGAAGGCAATGGAGATGCTTCTCACCGGGGAGCCAATCTCGGCCTACGAGGCGGAGGTTGCAGGTTTGGTCAATCGCGTCGTGCCGCCGGCAGAGGTTGCAGCGCAGACCCGCGCTCTGGCCGAGCGAATTGTGGCGTCCAGCGCCTTCATTGTCAGCATCGGCAAGCGCGCGTTTTACCAGCAGGTGGAAATGCCCCAGCCTGCTGCGTACGCCTACGCCAAAGAAGTGATGTCTGCCAATTGTTCCGCCGCCGACGCGCAAGAGGGAATGAGCGCCTTTCTGGAAAAGCGGAAGGCCCACTGGTCCACGAGCTCGCAGCCGTCGCGCTAACGCCGCAAGTCACATCCCCAGGCTGGCCGGGTCGATCTCGCCAAGCTTGCTGCTTTTCAGCCGCTCGTTGAGCTCGGAGAGATCGCGTTTGCGCAGCTCGGTCCAGTTTGCCAAGAGGGCGTCCAGTGCTCGCTTCAGCTCATCGTGCGCGGCGAGCGCCTGAGTCGTAGGAGCCGCGTCGGTATGCTGTACGACTCGCAGCAACGATTCCAACTGGTGGTTCAAGTGGGTCAGGTCCTGCGGTTCCTTTCCGGTCCGCGGCGGAGCGGAAAAACGCTCCTCGGACTTGCCTTCGAGGGTCGCGGCCCTGCCGTCGAGCGAGGAAATCGCGTCGGCGAGGTTTGCCACGTCGGTCTTTGACTTGAGCTGCTTTAGCTGTTCCCGAAGCGACTGCACTTGTTTCAGAGCGGCGAAATCGCGGTCCATCTCGCCTGCAATCTGACTTGCGAGCACGAACTGTTGTGCCAAGCCGCCGGGAGGTGTCTTGACGCGCGGATCAATTTTGACGATCAGAGTTTGCACCGCCGTCGTTTGACCAACCGTGAGCTTTACCCGGTATCGGCCCGGCAGCGCGACCGGTCCGCGCGGCTCGCGAGGCGTGTCCCGGTACACTGCGGAGATCGGATACTCGTGGGAGACCGAGCCCGGCGTCGGATAGTGGAGATCCCAAACGAATCGATGCATGCCTGCTTTATCAGTCAGGCTTTGGGTCGCGCGGACCCAGTAGGTTGGCACGTTCAAATCCTTGTCGATGGGTTCGGGCTCGTCCGCGCTCGCGAAACGGCGGACCAGCTTGTCGCGCGAGTCGAAGATCTCCAGGGTGATCGGTCCATGGGCCTCGGAGCGAAGGTAATAATTCAGAATGGCTCCATCGGGAGGGTTCTTCCCGGCGGGCACCTCGGGCGGAAACGGCGTATCGGTGTTTCGATTCCAGCGCATCCGGTAAGCAACCTGAGGTTGATACAAGTGCATTTCTGACTGCATCAGCTCGTTCGAAAGTTGTCGCAACGGAGTGATGTCGTCGAGAATCCAGAACGACCGACCGTGCGTACCCACTATCAAGTCATCCCCGTGGATGGTGAGATCGCGCATCGACGTGTGCGGCAGATTCAGCTGCAGCGACTGCCAGTGATCTCCGTCGTCGAAAGAGACATGGACCGTACGCTCCGTGCCGGCGAAGAGCAGCCCTCTGCGAATGGGATCTTCGCGAACCGCATTGACCGGAGCATCCTCCGGGAGCCCGTCGGTGATTTTTTGCCAAGTCTTTCCGCCATCCCGCGTGCGATAGATGTATGGCTTGAGATCGTCCAAGCGGAAGCGATTGATGGCCGCGAAGGCAGTCGCCGAATCGTAGTGCGACGCTTCGATCACCGAGACCTTGCTCCAGGGTGTTAGATCCGGCGGGGTGACATTGCGCCAGGTTTTGCCGCCATCGGTGGTGACGTGGATCAGCCCGTCGTCGGTGCCTGCCCAGATCAACCTGGCGTTCTTGAACGACGGTGCGACTGCGTAGATGACTCCGCGATGTTTGCCTTTTTCCGGATCCGAGGCGCTAAAGCTCCCGAGGTTGGCCGGCACGTCGTATTTTTCTCGAGCCAAGTCGGGGCTGATGATCTCCCAGCTCCGTCCGGCGGTCGTCGTTTTGAACAACACGTTCGCGCCGAAGAAAAGCGTGCGCGGCTCGAGAGGCGAAAAGGCGATCGGCTCGGTGCGAACGTAGCGAAATTTCGCACTGCGCACGGGGTCGGGGGAAACGTCCTGCACATCTCGGGTAACCAGATCGGTTCGTGAAATGCGCCCTCCGTACAGAGTGTTTGGATCGCGGGGATCGGGAGCGATGTAGCCGTACTCTTCGACTCCCACTGGATTCCAATCTCGGAAGGTGATCTCCCCGTCGCTGCCTCGGCTGGCAATTCCAATCGACCCGCTTTCCTGCTGCGCTCCGTAGACCCAATACGGGAAGCGATTATCGGTGATCACGTGGTAAAACTGCGCCGTTGGCTGGTTGTACCAGGAGCTCCAGGTCTTGCCTGCATTGAGGCTGATCGTCGCACCCTGATCGCTGCTCAAGGCGATGATCTGCGGGCTGAACGGATTGATCCAGATCCGCTGGTAGTCGTCCCCGCCCGGGGCGCCTTTCATCGCGGTGAAAGTACGCCCGCCATCGATCGAGCGATAGGTCGACGTGTTGGCCACGTAGACGACGTCGGGATTGTCCGGTGCTACTGCAACGCCCATCGCGCCGGGGCCGCTGCCGGTTACCCGCCTCTCGTTGTGCACGCGCTCCCAATGCTCTCCGGCGTCGTCCGAGCGGTACAAACCGCCGGAAGGGCTCGTTCCACCTGCCAGCACGTAGATTCGCCTCGGGCGGCTCGGGGCGGCCGCGATTCCCATTCGCGGCAAGCCATCGGTCGTCGTGAACACGCCCTGCGTCAGCTCGCGCCAGGTTGTGCCGCCATCAACGGATTTGAATAGACCGCTGCCCCGGCCCGTGAATGACGCGCCACTGCGGATTTCCCATGGAGCGACGCGGGCAGCCCACAGCGAAGCGTACAGCGTCTGTGGATTTCCCGGTTCGAAGACGACGTCTGCCGCGCCTGAGTCCTCGTCGCGATAGAGGACCCTCTGCCAAGTCTCGCCGCCGTCGAGCGAGCGGAATACTCCGCGCTCGGTGTTCGGGCCGTAGGGATGCCCCAGAACCGCCGCAAAGACTCGCTTAGCGTTGGCGGGATCGACGAGGATCGTCGCAATCTGCTGTCCGTCTCGCAGCCCGAGGTGCCGCCAGGACTCGCCTTCATCGGTTGATTTGTAGATGCCGTCGCCGACCGCGAGATCCGGACGTTGAAGGCCTTCGCCGCTGCCGACGAAGATCGTCTTCGGGTCGGAGGGCGCAACCGCGATCGCTCCCACCGAGCCGGTCGGCTGACCGTCGAAAATTGGAGTCCATACCTGGCCGGAGTCGTTCGTCTTCCAGACTCCGCCGTTCACCGCGGCCATGTAGAAAACGTTGGGCTCGTTTGGTACGCCGGTGATGGCAACGGTTCTTCCACCGCGATGCGGGCCAATACATCGCCAGCGCATTTCTGCAAACAATGCCTGATCGAATGGCTGCGCCCAAATCGCGCTGACCCAAAAACAGGCAGCCAGCCAGACGAAATGAGACAGAATTTTGCATCGAGCGCGCGAGAGCTCAGTCATCAAGGCCTCCGAAGGGACCGTGAACATAGCCGGGCGTGCGGCGAAGGCGCGTGAAAAATTCGACGTCGCCTCGAGACGGCTCCGACGAGGTGTGACAAAGGCCGGCCGAGAAGACTCAGCGCGGGGCGAATGAGAAGCCACTGCCGGCGCGCTCTCGGAGGAGTCAGCCTATGCAACCCCAGCCCGCGTCGGCGTTACGTTGAGCTCACTCGACTTGACTGTCAGAGGCGGCAGCCTTGGTCTCTTCGATGCGCACCGCCTTGATGTTCACGAACTCACGGATGCCGTCGCGCGAAAGCTCGCGGCCGTAACCGGAGCGCTTCACGCCGCCGAAGGGCATTCGTGGATCCGAAGCTACCATCGCGTTCACGAACGTCATTCCGGCCTCGATTCGATCGATGAGCTGCCGTTGCTCGTTGGCGTCCCGCGTCCAGACGCTGCTGCCGAGGCCGAACGGACCGTCATTGGCTAAAGCGATCGCCTCTTCGAGATCGTTTACTTTGAAAATCAGAGCGACCGGGCCGAAGACCTCATCGCGGTAGGCCCGCGCGTCGCGCGGAATGTCGCTCAAGGCGGTGGGCAGATAGAAATTCCCGGAGCCTTTGATTCGCTTTCCGCCGACCAGCAGCCGCGCACCGCGCTCGAGCGCATCCGCGACCTGCGCTTCGACCGTCTCCAATACGCTGCCGAGCGCCAGCGGTCCGACGTCCGTCGAGTCCTCCATCGGGTCACCCACCTTGAGCTTCTCGATCCTGGATACCAGCTGCGGAACGAAGCGATCGTAAATCGAGCGATGAATGATAAAGCGCTTGGCAGCGATACAGGATTGCCCATTGTTGATGTTTCGGGCGGTCACGGCCGTCTTTACTGCTGCCTCGAAGTCCGCGCTGGGCAAGACGACGAAGGGATCGCTGCCGCCAAGCTCGAGGACGCTCTTCTTGAGATTCTTTCCCGCGGTTGCGGCCACCTCGGCTCCTGCTGCGTCGCTCCCAGTCAAGGTGACGGCCGCGACCCGAATGTCGGCGATGATCGGCGCCACGCGCGCCGAACCGAGCAAGAGCGTCTGGAAAACTCCAGGCGCGAAGCCGGCGCGCTCCAATATCCCTTCGATCGCCAAAGCGCATTGCGGCACGTTGGACGAATGTTTGAGGATTCCTACGTTGCCCGCCATCAGGGCCGGCGCGGCGAAGCGGAAGACCTGCCAGAACGGAAAATTCCAGGGCATGATCGCCAGGACGGGGCCGAGCGGCAGGTGCCGGATGTAGCTCTTGCCTTGATCGGATTCGAGGAGCTCGTCCGCCAGATACTTCTCGGCGTGGTCGGCATAATAACGGCAGACCCAGGCGCACTTTTTCGCCTCGGCGATCGCCGACTGCTTCGTCTTGCCCATTTCGAGGGCCATCAAACGACCCCAACGGTCGGATTCCGATTCGAGGATTTCCGCGGCCCTTCTCATCCTCTGACCGCGTTCAGCGAAGCTGGAGACGCGATGCTCGCGAAAAGCTGTGACGGCGAGCTGCAGTTTGGCTTCGACCTCGGCAGGGCGAAGCTCGTCGAATGTTTGGAGAGTCTGTCCGGTGGCTGGATTGATGCTGGCGATTGGCATGCCTGCCAAACTGCTACTGATTGAACGGCCTGCCAAGAACTAACGACTCAAAAGTGCCGGACTAAAGACGTCAGTACCCTTTCGACTTTAAACTTTCGACTGTCGACCGCTGTTGGACTCTCGACCGGCGCACTCGCACCGAGCGGCGTTTTGCCGTGCGAGCTTGGGTCTCGAGGTCGATGAACGCGATGTAGCCGCGGTTCACCAGTGCCAGCTGGCTGGCTTGATGGAGTGCGACGAATTGAGGCGACCCGTTCAGGTAATCAACCAGTCGCGAGCTGTCCGGATGGCGGGAGTAACGCATCGATCCGCGCAACTGTCGGCCGCTCCGAAGGGTGATTCGCACTCTTTGCTCGGTGGGCGGCGACAGCTCGACATCGGCCGTCTCTGCGCCAGGTGAAATCCACGCTACTTCGATCGCGTCGCGAGGGATGCACGCCATTTCACCTTTGCGCTCCACTGGTAGGTACTCATCGCGCCCGTTGAGCAGATCCGAAAGCGTCTCACTCCCGTCGTGATTTGCGGCAACCGGTGTGAGGAAAACGTCGCTTCTTTGCACCCGATCGCAGACCAACACCTTCACCGGAACCCGCAGTTTGGCCACGCGAAAGTCGGGCATCGAGGCAAATTCTAACACAGCCGCACGCGTTGCCGGCGGCGCTTGCGCGAAGGCTCGAGCGTCCGCGAAGATCGGTCGCGCACAGAATTTGGCATTCGAAAGGCGTTTGATGTCTTCCGCCGAGCGGATCGACACCCAGGAATACCTTCGGCTCAGATCAGAGAATCAACGGTTGGAGCAAGAGCTTCGCCAGCTTCGCCACCGCTCGCCGCCCGAGACGATACTCGGCATGCGCGACATGCTCCTCGTAGTCAGACTGAGCGGCGAGGTGACCTATGCCAATGCGGCCGCGCAAACCCACTTCCGCCTCGGGCGGGAGGCGATGCTCGGCAAGCCTCTCACCGCGCTTTCGTCGGAAGACCTCGATGGCCTGACCCTGAGCGGTCTGGTGCGGGATGCGGGCGCGGTGCACGCGCCGCTCAGCCTGGAAGTTACGTCGCGCGGCGCATCCGAGCTGAATGCTCGAGCGTTCTGCATCACCGCCTCACCCACTCCGACCGGCGTGCAGCTGCTGATCTCGGACCGCTCCAATCTGCGCCGCGTGGAGTCGGCCCTCGCCCGATACATCTCGCCGAAGGTCCTAGAGTCGGTCCTGAAGTCTGGCGTGGACCCTTACCAAGCGAGCAAGTACGAGCTTTCGGTGCTCTTCGCAGACCTGCGCGGATTCACGGCGCTCAGCTCGCAGATGCGCGCCGAGGAGGTGAAGAAGCTGATCGACGAGTACCTCACGGTTCAGATCGACATCGTGATCCAGGAGGGCGCAACGCTGGACAAGATCGTCGGCGACGAGGTGATGGCGCTCTTCGGCGCTCCGCTGCCGGCCGAGGATCACGCGCTTTGGGCGATCAACACCGCGCTCAAGATGCGCGAGGGGCACCGACGACTGATGGCGCTATGGACGGCGCGCGGGCTCCATCCCTGTCCGTTGGGAATCGGCATCAACAGCGGCGAAATGGTGGTCGGTCACATCGGCTCCAAGCAGCAGATGAACTACACCGTGCTCGGCCACAGCGTGAATGTGGGAGCGCGACTCTGCGCAGCCGCCCAGGGCGGCGAGATCCTGATTTCCAATCGCTCGTTTGAGCTGGCGAAGGAAGCGCTGGCTCAGAATCCGGCATCGATCTGGCGCGCGGTCAAGTTCGTCCGCGGCAAGCCGGTCAATGCGAAGGGAATCGCCGAGCCGGTGCAGACGGTAAGCGTGGTCGAGGCGTGAGATGAGCGCTGCTGCGATCGCCAAATTCAAGAGCAGCAAATGGGCGACCCCCGCGGAGGTCGAGGCCTTCGTCCTCGAGTGCGGCAAGCTCGATGTCCAAACGATTCTCAAGCTGCTGGAGCTGCTGACGGCGAAGGGCGTCGCCGCCGAGGCGGGGCTGCACAAGCGGCGCTGTACCGTTTTTTCGCTGCTGGTCCAGCAAGCGCTCGGCCAGGAATTGTTCCTTCCGTTCGTCAAGGCGCTCAAGATTGCCGATGCGCTGTTGCGGACGACGCTCGCGACTCTCATCCCCAAGGTCAACAACATCGCCGAGCATGCGGAGCTCTGCGGTTTGCTCAGCGGCTCTCAGGATGCCCAGCTGCGCACGATCGCCACTCAGCTGCTCACCCAGCTTGGGGGAAAGACGGTGAACCAAACCTTGAGGAGCATGCTCAAGGACAAGTCATTCACCGCGCGAACCGAGGCGATCGAAATCCTCGTCCGCATCTCTGGCCATCACGCTTTGCCCGTGCTTCAGGAAATTCTGGGCAGCGGCCGTCCGGCGGACTGCCTGGTGGCGCTCAAGTATCTCGGCGACCCCGAGTACATGAGCAAGGAGACGCGGCGCGCCCTGCAGTGCATTGCGCCATTCCTCAACGATCCGAACGAGCAGCTGGCGGTTCAGGCGACCAGCTCTTTTGGCCGCATGTGCACTGAAGATGATTTCTTCGAGATCCTCTCTCCCGCGCTCGATTCTCCGAAGGTGAACCTGGTCAAAGCCGCAATTGAGCCGCTCAGGCGCTTCTCCTCGCCTCGGGTCCTGATGGCTCTCGAGCGCAAGCTGAGCGCCGGACCCAATGCGGTTCGATTCGCCGTGCTCAACGTGCTCGAAGCGATCGGCACCAACGAGATTCTAACCGCCATTGTGGAAGCGCTCGGCCACAAGCAAATCGTCGTGCGCAACCGGGCGGGCGAAGTCCTCTCGCGCTTGAGTGCGGCAGGCAAGCTGGATGCCTCCCGGACGATCATCTATCTGCTCAAGTCGAAGGACGTGAACGTCCGGCGAATGGCGATCGAGCTGGCGCGCTCGGTCAAGGACCCCAACGGCGAGCTGTGGCCGAAGCTGCTCGGCGTTCTTCGAGACGAGGACTGGTGGGTCCGCGAGCGGGTGGTGGACGTGCTGGTTGAGATGGCCGGCCCGCAGCTGACTCCCCACATCTGCCCGTACTTGACCGATCCTTCGGACGTCGTTCGACGCTATGCGGCGAGCGTGCTCGCGCGCCTCAAGGATCCGGCCTCGCTGGGCGCGCTGGTTCGAATGGTGGACGCAGATTCCGACTGGTGGGCGCGGGAGAAAGCGGTGGAGGCGATCGCTGCAATCAACGACGCGCGCGCGCTTCCCTACCTGCTCGACGTGATCGCCAGGGATCCGGAGATGCGCTGGATCTGCCTGCAGGCGCTGGCAGAGATGAACGCCAAGAGCACCGCCCCGCAGGTGGTCCCGCTGCTGCAGGACAAGAATGCCGACGTGCGATTGGCGGCGATGCGTTGCCTGCAGAAGTTCGACGATCCTTCCTACGCAGCCGCCATCCAACCGCTCGTCGGCGATCCCGAGATCGGGTTGCGGAATGCGGCGAAGGAGATCCTCGCCCACTGGAACATCGTCGCCTCCGCGGAGATGGTGCTTTCGAAGGATTCAATCTCTCCCCTCGACCGACTGCTCATCGCCACTGCGAAGCAGGAGGCGGACGACCTGATCTTAAGCTGCGATCGCCGACCGATGGTGAAACGGCTGGGCAAGACGATTCCATTGACGAAAAACCCGCTCACTCCTGGGCAAGTCAAGTCGCTCTTGCTGCCGAAGCTTTCAACTTCTCAGATCAAGGAGCTGGACGAGCTGCGCGATGTGGACTTCTCCTACGAGGTAAAATCAGACGCGCTCCGGTTCCGAGCGAACGTGTTCCAGGACTACGGCGGGATCGCCGCCGTCTTTCGAATCATCAAGGGCAGCTTGCCGGAGATCGACAAGCTCGGACTTCCCCCGGTGGTGATCCAGCTGGGCGAGCTGAAAAATGGGCTGGTGCTCGTCGGGGGGCCCACCGGGTCCGGCAAGTCGACGACGCTCGCCGCCCTGATCAACTACATCAATCGAAACTATGGCAAGCACATCATCAGCCTCGAGGATCCGATCGAGGTCATCCATCCCTCGGTCAAGAGCTTGGTGACCCAGAGGGAGGTCGGAACCCACACTCATTCGTTCAACAACGCGCTTCGCGCGACGCTGCGCGAAGATCCGAACGTCATCCTGGTCGGCGAGCTGCGCGATCTGGCCACCATCTCCTTTGCCGTCACCGCCGCGGAAACGGGCCACCTGGTGTTCGGCACGGTTCACACCGTATCGGCGGATACCACCGTCGATCGGATGATCAATGCATTTCCTGCCCGGCAGCAGGAGACGGTGCGCTCGATGCTCGCCGAAAGCCTGCGGGCGGTGTGCTGCCAGTTCCTGCTCCGGCACAAGGACGGGGTCTCGCGCTGCCTGGCGATCGAGACGATGATCAACAACGACGCGATCTCGGCGCTGATCCGTAAAGGCAAGGCGTACCAAATTCCATCGGTGGTAGCGACGGCGCGCGAGGAAGGAATGCAGCTGATGGATGCCGACCTAATGCGCCTTTTCAAAGAGGGCAAGGTCTCGATCGAGGAGGTCTACGTGAAGGCGCGCAGCAAGCGAGAGTTCGAAGCGTTCATGCCCGGCGGCGCGCCCGCGGCGCAGGCGCCGGCGAGCCCAGGTGGGGAAGCGACCGCGAAATCCGCACCTGCCGGCGCTCCGAAAGCATCCTGAGCTTCAAGGAAGCGGCAGTTGAGATAGATTTTTCCTCTCCGAATGGCGCGCATCGATTCCTTCCTCCGGCTGGTCGCGGAGCAACAGGCCAGCGACCTGCACTTTCATTCCGGCAATCCCCCGATCATCCGGCATGACGGTGACCTGATGCCGCTCCCATTCCGGATGCTCAGCCGCGATGAAGTCCGGCGCTTTGTGTTTGAGATCCTCACCCCGGAGCAGAAGGAAGAGTTCGAGCGCACCAACGAGCTCGACTTGATCTACGTCATGGAGGGGGTCGGTCGCTTCCGGACGAACCTGCTGGTCCAAAGCCACGGGATTGGAGCGGTGTTTCGAATCATTCCCGAGCGTTTACCTGATCTGGACCAGCTGATGTTTCCGCGCGCAATCCGCAAGCTGACCCAGCTCCAGAACGGGCTGGTGCTGATGTGCGGGCCGACCGGATCGGGCAAGACCACGACTCTGGCGGCGATGGTGAACGAGATCAACCGGACCTCGCAGCGGCACGTCATCACCATCGAGGACCCGATCGAGTTTCTCCACGTGCCTGTGCAAAGCACGATCACTCAAAGACAGCTGGGAAAGCACACGGACTCCTTTGCCGGCGCGCTGCGCTCCGCCCTTCGCGAGTCGCCGGACGTGATCGTGATCGGCGAGATGCGCGATCTTGAGACCATCACCCTCGCCCTCTCCGCCACCGAGACGGGCGTCCTCGTCTTTGGGACGCTGCACACGAACTCGGCGACCAAGGCAATCGATCGCATTATCGATGCGGTCGGCGAGGATGGCCAGGACCAGATGCGCGCGGTTCTCTCCGTTCTGCTGCGCGGGGTGGTGAGCCAGCAGCTCTGCAAGCGCGCGAACAGCGATGGGAGGGTGGCGGTGCACGAAATCCTCCTTCAGAACTACGCGGTCGCTCACATGATCCGCGACAACAAGCTGCACCAACTCGACGGTTACCTCCAGACGGCGAGCAGCGACGGCTCGGGCGCTCAGAGTCTGGACTACGCGATCTTCAACTTCGTGAAGGACGGAATGGTGACCCTCGAGGAAGGAATGCGGGTCGCGAGTTATCCGCAGCAGCTCAAACGGCTGGTGCAAGAGCTGCCGCAGGACAATTGATGGACGAGTCGAGGCAGAAGGCAATCGAGGGGGCGAAGGTCCTTGAGAAGCACGGTCGCCTCGATGCGGCGGTGGAGCTGCTCAGCGAGGCCGGCGTCTACGACGAAGCGGCGCGGATTCTCTCCGCCCAACGCCGGTTTGCCGATGCGGCGCAGCTTCTGATGCGCGGGGTGGGAGTTTCGATCGAGCAGGTGCCCGCGCTGAACGCGGAGGGAAAGAAGCTGGCCTTGATGGCCGCGGTCTGCTTCGCCCGGGCAGGGCGGAACTCAGAAGCCGTCAATCTCTTCGTCGCGCTCAAGGAGCATCAGCGCGCAGCCCAGGTTCTGGAGAAAGCCGGCGATCGAGTGGGCGCGGCCCGGGTACTCGCTTCGGCCAAAGGCAGATTCGCGCCCTCGCAATTACCTCAGGCCATCGGCGCGGCGGCGGTGACCGTCGAGGCCGCGCAGCGGCTGGAAGCGCAAGGCAAGCCCGAGCTTGCGATTCAGGCATACGTTCAGCTCAGACGGTACGCAGAAGCGGCCCGCCTCGCCAAACAACAAGGAACGCTCGGCGACGCCGCAAGCTTTTATGCCGAAGCAGGAATGGTGTTCGAAGCGGGAGCCACCTACGTCGAGGCGGGCGATTTGGAGAAGGCGGTGGAGAATTTCGTCCGCGTTCCGCGCGACGATCGGCGGTACCGCGCCGCCGCCAACGAGGTGTCGCGACTGGCCGCGGAGCTAGGCCAACTCGGCTTGAAAATGGACCATTTCCTCGCGCGCTTCATTGCCGAGGGCCCGCTCGAGGGCCGGGACCTGGAAAGCTTCTACCTGCTCGGGAAGGTGTATCAGCAGCACGACCTGATCGAGAATGCGAAAGAGGTGTTGAGGAAGGTTGTTGCCAAAAATCCGGGCTATCGCGACGCCGCGACCTGGCTAAAGACGCTCGAGCAGCAGACGCACGTGGCGTCCACCCAGTACGAGCGGATACTCAAAGAGGAGGCGTCTTACCTCGCGGCTGACTCGCGCGCGCCTCCGACCCTGAAGAAGAGCTCGCAGCCTCCGGCCCTTCCAGATCTTCCACCGCTTCCCAACCCGCGCGAAATCCAGCCAACGCTCGCCGCGCCGATCCCTCTGGTGTCGACGCCTGCGCGCGCGGCGAGCGACGGCGAGGCTTCACGCCCGAATGAAAAAATGCTCTCGCGCGAGGTCGGGGAAGACGTGGAGCGAATCGCCCGCGAGCTCAACCCGAGCGCACATCAGGCGCAGGAATCCACCGGCAATACCTTGTTCTCGGCGGGCATCAAACCGACCGAGTTGCCTCCGGTCGAGCAGCGCCCCCAGGCGCTGGAGCCGGGAACGGTTCTGGCCGATCGCTACCGATTGGAGCAGCAGATTGGACAGGGCGGCATGGGCGTTGTGTTTCGCGCCACCGACCTGGAGCTGACCGAGGAGGTCGCGCTCAAGATTTTCAAGCCCTTCAACGAGGACGAGCAGGCATTGGCCCGTTTCCGGCAGGAGCTTCAACTCTCGCGCCAGCTCGTGCACCCAAACATCGTGCGCCTCTTCGATCTGGGAGTTTACCGAGGAAGCCGATTCATCAGCATGGAGTTGTTGCGGGGCAGCGACTTGAAAAAGCTGCTCGTCGGGCCGATGGAGATCAAACGTGGAATCCCGCTCCTGATTCAGGCCTGCGCAGGTCTGAAGGCGGCTCACGATCGCGGGATTGTTCACCGTGATATCAAGCCGGAGAATCTATTCATCACCCGCGACGAGGTGCTCAAGGTGATGGACTTCGGCATCGCCAAGCGCCAATTGACGAAGGGAGTGACGGTGGCCGGCATGGTGGCGGGGACTCCGGAATACATTTCGCCGGAACAAATCGACAATTTCACTGCAGTGACCCCGGCTTCCGATTTGTATTCGCTGGGCGTGGTCGCCTACGAAATGTTCACCGGCCACCTGCCATTCCAAAGCAGCGAGCTCGTTCCCCTGCTGATGATGCACATCAACAACAGCCCTCCGCCGCCGCGTTCGTTCGTTGCCACGATTCCCGAATTCCTCGAGCGGTTGCTCCTCAGGCTTTTGGCGAAGAAGCCGGACGCGCGATTCGCAGACGCTGCCGCGCTGGCATCGGCGCTAGCGCAGGTACTTACGTAGTACGGAAGTCGAAAGTCGACAGTCGACAGTCGACAGTCGAAAGGGGCGGCTCACGCATGCACATCGCGTTGCACTTTTGGCACTGAAGCCGACCGTTGTCCCTTTCGACTTTGAACTTTCAACTTTCGACGGCTGTGCTGACTGCGGACCGCCTCTACGGCTGTCGCCACTCGCGGGGGATAGCCTCGCGCGATGCGTCCCGTTCGAGCGCTTCGAGATCCTCGCGCGCTTGCTTCAATTCCATCAGATCCCGATGCAGTTTGTCCTGAAGCAGTAAATAACCGGGCTGATAAGCCCAGAGATTGTTCAAAGGTTGGCCGGAAACTCGAGTGATCTGCATCCCCCCATCCTCAAGCAGTTGCTTGTCGTTTTTTACCTCAAATTCCATCCAGGCGACCCGAGCATGAGCGTCATGGAAGGCAGCGCGCCACGCGTTCGCGACGTCGCGCTCATCGTAAGTCGAGATGATCGGCGGCGCGGCTTCCGGCGAGGTTGTTCCGGCGCCAGTCCGGGAAGGCTCGCGGGCAGTTGCGATCACTGTGATTTCGTCTCCGTCGGTGACCTCGGCTTTGACCTGGGCGGGGACCTTCGACCGATCATTGGTGTAATTGGGGACCCCCTGGTCATCCACCCAGCGGTAGATCGGCTCGGCAAGCGCTGCCGGAAGCCCGTAAAAACACATCGAAAGTAAAATGAAATATCGCATGTTGAACGCTCCCCTTCTCCGCGACCGGGATTCGACGCGACCCTGATACATTTATTCAGTAGGTGGATGCAAGCGCAATCTGAAAATGAGACCAGTTTGCGACAATCGCGAGAAAACGAAAACGCCCAGGGCCGAACATCAGCGACCCTGGGCGTGATTACCGTTTTTTCGCGATTTGTTACATCACATGCTCATGAAATTGAGATACTGGGGCGTGAAATTCACGATGTTGGGGAAGATGAGCGGCAAGTCGCTGTCACTGACGCCGAACCATCGGGCCAGCGTCGCTGCGTACTGTGCCAGTCCGGTGGTCGGCAACCAGCGCCCGCGCGCGTTCGTGCCAGTGTCGACGTCGTCCGGCCCATCCGGCTGCAGCGTCGGATAGGTACCGTAGAGGTCCTGTCCGAGCACGGCCCCTCCCATCACCATTGCGTGACTGCCCCACGCGTGATCTGTACCGCTCGCCTGATTGCCGATCTTGAACGTTCGGCTGAAATCGGAGAGCGTGAAGGTCGTCACCTGATCTTGCACCCCCTGCCTGGTCAGCTCGTTGTCGAACGCCTCGAGCGCCGCTGAGACTTCACTCAGGAGGGCGCCCTGATTGTTGAGCTGGTTCGCATGGGTGTCGAATCCTCCTCGGGAGGCGAAGAAGATTTGGCGGCGCATCCCGCCCGCGAGGTCATTTCGCAAGAAGATGAATTTAGCGATCTGCTTGAGCTGGTTGCCCAGTTGGGAATTTGGAAAGGCGCCGACGGTCGGGTCAGTTCCGAGCTGGTCCCGGGTGTTGAGCGCGTCTTCTGTGATGGCGCCGCTGGCGCGCCCGATCCGCGTCGCGTCTCCCAATCCGAGGATGGTATTGACGGCGGCGAGCGTCTCCGGCCGAGGCGGGTCGAATCGAAGCGCTTGATTGAGTGGACCTGTGGGTGGCACCACCAATGGGCGCTCTGCAATTGCCGACGTGTAGACGGTTACTCCGGCCACGGAGACCTGGATCGGGAACCGCTCGGTGCTATG
This sequence comes from Myxococcaceae bacterium, assembly GCA_035262305.1. GTDB lineage: Bacteria > Myxococcota > Myxococcia > Myxococcales > Myxococcaceae > DATFTC01. The sequence goes on from DATFTC010000168.1 coordinate 16,081, forward strand.
GATGCGATCGGCCAAGCGGCCGCCCCAGCCAGTTTGACTTGTTCCCTGGTAGCTTCCGGTCTGATTCTCCGTTTGCTGATTCGAGTGCGAAAACAGCTGGTCCGGACGAAGGTCGGGGCGGCTCAAGTAAGTCTTTCGATCCAGCGGCTGGGTCAGCGTGCCCACATTGCAGACGAACGCCAACTTGCCGGTGTTGTACAAAGTCTGCATTCCGGTGGTGTTGTAGGGCGGCCGATTGGGCAAACCGAACGCGGCTCCCTGACTCGGCGCTGGGATCTGCAATAGGTCCGACTGCGGAATAAAGAACCCGGCACTGCCCCGGACCGCCTGGTAATCGGCGAAGTTGTCGTAGGGGACGATCATGTTATTGGCGTCGTTGCCCCCGAAGAGAAAAATGCAGACCAACGCCTTGTAATCGCCGGTGCCGTTTCGGTTCGCCTGAGCGAACAGGTTCATCAAAGAGAGTTTGTCGAGGCTCGAAGCGTAGGCAGCACCGCTCAACGCCAAGCAGCCTGAACCGACCAAGAAATCGCGTCTGGTATGTTTCATGGCATCACCTCTGCACCTGGAAAGCGGGGGAGGTGGAAACCAGGAACACGGCCTCCTTGACCCTCTGATCCGCGGATGTCGCACTGGAGACCGCATCTGTTACCGCGCTTCGCAAATCGTCGGCCATCGCGCCGTGGAGCAGGACCTGATTGCACGCTTCGACCAGTGCATCCACGTCGTCCGCGAAGGGAAGGAGCGATGTCACGTTGAGCATCGTCCCGTTGGGTCGATAAGTCGCTTGTCGCGACAGGCCATTGAAGATCAGCTGGTAGGCGAGGTTCATCCGGCTCAGCGCCGTCGTGGTGGAGAGGATCCCAAACTCAGGACCGACGAAGCCAGGCATTTCCCCCGGCACCTGAAAATCGGGTGGGAAGAAGTTGAATACAGTCGGCGAGCGAAGCACGTCTTGGCTCTGGGCCAGGTAGGTCGTCGGCGTGCCGGCGGGATTCGTCAGCGCGAAGTCCGAGAGCGCGTAATCGGTGGTGGCGATCGGAGGCGTGCCCGTATAGCTGTTGAAATTCCGGAGGAGGTTCGTCACCGCCAGCACTGGCTCGCGCTGCTTCCCGAAGTCGGAGCTCGATGGGTTGCGTGCCTCAGAGTCGAGCAAGATCGCCTTGATTACCGCCGTCATGTCCCCTCGGATTCCGCTGCCGTTGTCATTGAAGGCCTGAGTTACGCGAGTCACGTAGTCGCCGCTGGGATTGCTGGTGACCAGCATTTGAATCAGCGCCTTGCCGATAAAGGTGCCCGTGTTCGGATGGTTGAAGAGAATGTCGATCGCCGAGTTCAGGTCCTCCTCCGTGGTCTGCCCCGCGGGAATGACCTGCTCGAAATCCGTGCCTGCAAACAGCGTCTTGGGTCCGGCGTCGTGCCGCGACTCATCGGGGACGAGCGGGTCCCTGAAATTGAGTATGTCTTCGTCTACGGTCCCCTGATGGTAGTGCCCAAGAGGATCTGCCAGAACCCAGCCGCTGAGCGCCTTCGTCAGCTCGACGACGGTATCCTGCGTATAGGTGGCGGTGCCGTCGGAAGTGCCGTCGGGGTTGAGAACGACGAGGCCGATTGAGAACAGCTGCATGATTTCGCGCGCGTAGTTCTCGTTGGGCTCGTCTGCGGTATTGGTGATGTTGTCCAGGTACCTGCCCATCGTGGGATTGCGCGAGAGGTTGTAGAGAATGTCGCGGAAGTTGCCGAAAGCGTTCTCCTCGAGGAAGCGGAGGTACCCAGTCATCCGACTCTCATAATTGAGATCATCGTCGGCGCCGGAGGTGACCAGGATTTGATTGAGCGCGAAGAACACGCGCTGCCTCAGCTGATCCGGCGCAGTGAGAGCGTAGGTATAGAAGAGCTGCTGCAGCTGCCACATCGTGTAGTTATCCCGCTGGCAGTTTCCAGCGCAGGACGAAGGGCGAGTTTGCGGATAGGCGTTCACGTCGACCGGAAATCCAGCGCACGCACTGACCGGATTGCAAACCGTGCCGGCGATCGTTCCCGAGCAGCACACGTCAGGGAAATCCGAAACCGGCATCCCGAATTGCTCATTGAGCCAGGCGCTGTAGTCGCCGCCCAGATCTTCTTGGAGATGCTGGATGTCTTGAGGCGTCGGTCCAAAGGTCGCTTGCTCGAGAAAGCGCGCGACGTCATTCGCTCCACTCGTCGCCCTCAGGCTCGTGCCGGTCGCCTTGCCTGACGACGAGCAGCCGCCAACTCCTAAAAGCAGTAAAACGACTCCGATCATCTTTCCCACTGAGAGGCTCGACACACGTATTCCGAACATCCCGCATCGAGTGCGGGGTTCCAGCCTTCGTCTCATGAGTTTCCCCCTTCGAGTGACGGCACCGTGAGCTCCCCCCTTCGATGCCGCCGTGAAGCGTGATACAGGCGGTCGAGGACCGTCAAGGGGAAACTGTACAGCGAACGATGAACGTCAGCTCTCAGGTACCGCGCTGATCGCTATCACTGCCAGTGAGGACCCAAGCGCGAGGAAGTCTTGAACGGCGAGAAAACGATGCAACCGTCGCGGGACGGCAGGAGACCGTGCCTCCAGCTGCAAACGTCAGCGTTCGCCAACCATCGCCCGGCGCTGCAGGCGCTCTGGGCGGCGAGGTTTTTGGCCCCAACTCCTGGTGCTGCGACAGTCAGTTGCAGGCGGGAAGGGGGTTGGGTGACTTCGGCCAGACGTCGATCAACGAGATGTTGTGCGACCAGCAGTTCCCATCGCCGAGGCCGCTCCAGAAGAGGTCTGCGCCGGGAACGTCCGGCGGAAGCCGCTTGCGATCCGGATCAGACCCATTCCCGAGCACCACGTTCTCTTCGACTCGATTGTCATTCGGGAAAGGATCGATTTGCAGTATCGCCGGGTCGCACAGCACCGGCGGCAGCTGAAGCGCCGTGCAAATGTCGGTGACCGCGACGCCTAAGCTATTGTTGCCCAAAACCAGGTTGCGACTGACGTGGTTGCGCTGAACCGCGAGCATCAAAATCCCGGTCCCAACCGGCACATTGCAGACCACGTCCGGCGGGATACAGGTGTTCGCCTTGTTGTTGATCAGGACGGTGTTGTCGTGAATCGAGTTGTCTTGGTTGGAAGGGATGTCCAGGCCGGGCAAGGTAAAGGAGAGGACGCCCGCGGTATTGCCGGTGGCCAGGTTGTGGTCCAGCTCAACGCCCGAGCTGTTCTCGATCTCGAAACCACTCACGTTCCCGTGCGCTCGATTGTGGTCCACGCGAACGTCGTGCGACACCCCGACATAAATCCCGGTGTCGTTTGATCCAGTGGCGATCGATTCGGTTACTCGGCCCGGGCCGGAATGCGACGGAAAAATTCCGTATTCGCTGTTCCCATTGGCCGAGCAATTGCGGACGATGAAATCGTCCACGCAGAACAGAGAAATGCCGTCTCCATCGAAATTGTTTACCGTAAATCCTTTCACGGTCGCGCCGTGGATCCTCTGACTGGGATCACTCAGGCAAGCCGGGCCCGTCGCACCGGGCACGGCGATGGAGATACCGTCATCCTGGCCTCCGGGATTCAGCAGCACGACTGGGTGTCGCGGCGTGCCCTGGCCGATCAATCGGAGATCATCCTTGGCGACTACGACGCCGCAGGTGTGCCTGGGATCGGTTGGACACGGGCTGCCTTTCTCCTGATAGGTTCCGGGAAAGACAGCAATCGTATCGCCTGGATTGGCCTGATCGACGGCGTCCTGAATCGACTGACCGGGGTGGACGGTCAACGTGCTGGCAGAAACCGCAGTTGACAACAACAGAGAAACGGCGGCGGAAAGATTCGACAGGTTCATAGTGTCCCCCTTGTCGAGGTGCGTAAGACCGAGAGCTACGTACCACTGACGGACTCTTCGTCCAACGGCCAATTTCGGACACCGTCCGAAGCGCCGGCCCGCCGCGAGAGCACGGGTCCGAAGGTAGTGGCTCCGGCAACCAGACTCGGCTAGGTTGCGCCGCCCACGGAAGGGGAATGCATGCGGACTGTTTATCAGAGGACTTTGTTTGTCGCAGCGGCGCTCGCAGTCGGGCTCGTCGCGCATGCGCAGCCGCGCGCGAACGGAAATGGGACGGTGCAACTGCACGCCGTCGATCAGGCCCACTTGGCCTGGCAGAGCCCGGGCCCCGACAGCGGTCGGGAAGCGCAGATCCCGGTCACTTTCCCCGACGGCGACTGGACCAAGGTGGAAATCACCCTTACGGTGGACAGCGGCGCGACGCCGAATCTGTGCAGCTATCCGAATCCGACCGGCGACATCTACGACCGCTCAGCCAGTGTGTTCCTGATTCTCGACGAGAGCTGCATCGACGGAACGCGTTGTATCGGAACTGACGGCCAGCTTGAGCTGATGAAGGCAATCACGCCCTTCGGGACCGACACGCGGACAGGACCCCGGGCGCTGACTCTCGATATCACGCCGCTGGCGCCGCTGCTCACCGGAACGAAATACATCGGTGTATGGATTGATACCTATGATCTCAATGGCTGGTATGCCAACGTCGATTTCACTTTCACCGCAGACCCGCTTCAAGCGTCGCCGAAGCCGCCGGCCAGCGGAATCATCCCCGTGTTCTTCAAGACGTATGTGAATTCGGATGGCCAGCCGAGCATCGACCCGGTCTCCGTTGCCATTCCTCCGACCGCAACTCAGGTGATGCTTCGACTGTTCTCAACAGGTCACGGTGGAGTAGGCAGTCCTCCCTGCGATGAATTCTGTCATCGCAACAATCAGATCCTCATCGACGGCGGGCCGGCCTGGGAGCACGACGTGTGGCGGACCGATTGCAATGCGGCTCCAGGTTGCAGGACGTGGAATGCCTGCGGGTATCCATCTTGTACCTTCTCGCGAGCAGGTTGGTGTCCGGGATACATCGCCTGCTACGGCAGCGAGCCGTGCGATCAAGATCTCGACCTGACGAGTTCCCTGACCGCCGGCGACTCACACGACGTGCTGTATCAGATCCAAAACATCACGCCGGGCGGCGCCTACTGGAACTACAGCCTGGTGATCTACTGGTACGAATAGGCGAAGAGCGGGCATCAGAGCATCCCGCTGTCCTGTTTCAACATGTCCTTGGCGGCAAGCCAATCGGCTTCTTGGGGTGATCTTGTGGCACGAGTGGGTCATCGAGTGAGGGGCTGTAAGGGCGTTAACCGTTGTCTTGCAACGGGTGACCGGTTAGATGGTGACGATGGCTGGACATGCGCGGGCCGGCAGCGAACCAATGCTGTTGCAAAGCCCTGGACGAGCGCCGACCGAGGAGGGCGTGTTCTCCGAGGCGGAAGCTCGTGTGCGCTCGGGCTTGGACCGGGAGCCTAGCCGGATCGCTTTCTCTTTGCGAGGCGTCTGCCGACGGTTCGGCGATTTCGAGGCGCTGCGATCAGTTGACCTGACCATCCGCGCCGGCGAACGGGCGGCGATCATCGGTCCCAGCGGGGCGGGCAAGACCACCCTGCTGCGGCTGCTGAATACCTCTCTGTTCCCAAGCGACGGAAATGTCTCCGTCCTCGGCAGCGATCCAGCGTCGCTTCGATCGAAGGACCTGTGTGCTCTTCGCGCCCGGATCGGGACCGTCTATCAACAGCTGCTCCTGGTTCCACAGGTGAGCGTTTTGCAAAACGTGGTCGCCGGCCGACTGGCATGCACGCCGCTGTGGAAAGCAGCGCTCTCGCTCATCTCGCGCGCCGAGTCAGAGCGGGTGCGCGAGGTTTTGGATCGCGTCGGCATCGCCTCGAAAATCTTTGAACGAGTCGATCGACTCTCGGGAGGCGAGCAGCAGCGCGTGGCGATCGCGCGAGCCCTGTATCAGAACCCCGATGTGTTGCTCGCAGACGAGCCGGTCGCCTCCGTGGACCCGACTCGCTCCGCCGAAATACTGGAGCTCTTGAGCAAGGCCGGGCAGGGCCGGACCCTGGTCGTCACCACGCACCGCCTCGAGGCGTTGCTCCCCTGGGTCTCGCGAGTGGTCGGTTTGCGCGAAGGTCGCTTCGTTTTTGACAAGGCGAGCTCCGACGTCACGTTGGACGACCTGGCTCGGCTCTACCAATCCGAGCGTGCCAAATCGCTGCCCCGAGCGCCGCGGATTTCATCGCCCCCGATTGAAAGCGAAGCGGGCGCCGTTTTCGTGGGCGCCTCGAACACCCCAGGCGAATTCGTGCTGCCTCGCATCGTCCCTGTTTTTGTGCGCGACCGGCCGGGGGTTCGGGTATCGCTGACGCTCAAGGATACCGAGGAAACGACCCGGGATTTGCTCGACGGGCGAATTGACCTCGCCTTTGTCGGGGCGCGCGAGACCAATCCGCGATTGCGCTTCGATGACTTCGCGGAAGATGAAATCATCCTCGTCGCGTCGCCTTCTTTCTCGAAACTGCCGCCCGGTCGCCTGGAAGCATCGGCGGTGGCCAAGCTTTCCCGGGTGGAGCGCGAATCCGGCTCCGGAACTCGCTCGGTGGTCGAAGAGTACTTCTCGAACATGGGTGTCCCGCTCAGCCCGGCTGCGGTGGCGCTGGAAGTGGGCAGCCTGGTCGGCCTGAAGGCCGCCGTGATCTCCGGCATCGGCGTCGCCTTTGCGTCGCGGATGGCCGTCGATTCGGAGCTGAAGTCCGGGTTGCTGCGCGAGCTGGCGATCGATTCGGTGAGCATTCGCCGTCAGCTTTTCGCCGCCTGGAGGGCGGACGCGGAGCTCACGCCGCAGGCGAAGAGCTTTCTGCAGATCGCGCGCAAGGCGTGGCGAGTGGAGCTCGAAAGGTCGCGCTGAATGTACACGTTCAAGGCAGCGCCGATCAGTCCACCCCGACCCTGGTTCCTGCGATGGCCCGGGTTGGCCCTCGCCGTCGTGGTCGCCTTGGCCTACCGGGGTGCGGAGGGCAACTTCTCCGCCTTGTTTTCGAGCAGCGCGCGCGAAACGCTCTTCGAGTTCCTCCGCGGATTCTGGCCGCCTGCCCATTCCCGCGAGTTCCTATCGCTCATGCTGCGGCCGCTCGTCGAAACGGTGGCGATCGCGTTTCTCGGAATTTCCCTCGCCGTCGCCCTGGCGTTGCCCCTCTCGATCTTGGCAACCGACGCGAAGGCTCTCTCTCCCCTCGCGGACCGACGCGGTGCCGCACGGCGGTTCGCCTACGCTGCGGCCCGGCTGGCGCTGAACCTGATGCGTTCCATCCCCGAGCTGATCTGGGCAATGATTTTCGTTCGCTTGATCGGCTTGGGTCCGGCCGCCGGCGTGCTGGCGATAGGGATCGGGTATGCGGGCGTGTTGGGGAAGGTCTTTGCGGAGATCTTCGAGTCCCTTCCGCGATCGCCGGCCGAAGGTCTCGCCTCGACAGGAGCGTCGCCGCTCAAGGTCTTCGCGTTTGGCGTCTTGCCCGCGGCGATGCCACTGCTGGGCTCCTATACGCTTTACCGGTTCGACTGCGCGATCCGGGCCTCGGCGATTCTCGGTCTGGTGGGCGCGGGCGGCTTGGGGCTTCAGCTCGAGCTGTCGCTCAAAATGTTTGCCTACGACGAGGTAGCCACTCAGGTGATTGCGCTCTTTTTGCTCGTCGCAGCCGCGGACCAGGCCTCCCGGTGGATTCGCCGCGGCCTCCAGCAGAGCAAGGGGCTTCTTCGAAGCTCTCTCCCAGTGCGGGCGGGCTCCGCGGCCGTTTGGATCGCTTGCTGCGCGGCAGCGGGCGCATTTTTGCGATTTCCCATCTCCGAGCTGTTTTCGCTCGATGCGGCGAAGAATATCGGTTCGTTTGCAGCATCGATGTTTCCGCCCGACCT
>DATFTC010000169.1:0-4397 GCA_035262305.1 Myxococcaceae bacterium
GAGCGAGGTCAGCTTTTCGGTCTGGGACATCTGCTCTTCCATACGCTCGCGCTGCGTCACGTCGTCAAAAAGAAGCAGCCGGCCAATGCGCTCGCCGGACTTGCCGACGAGCGGCGTGATGGAGACGTTCAGGACGACCGAGCGTCCCTCGTGCTGGAAGCGATGCTTGTAAATCCCGGTGATCTGTTCCTGGTCGCCGCGAGCTTCGATTTCAAGCGCCAATTCCTGGGGCAGCAGCTGCGAGAGCGGCTTGCCCACGGCTTCACTGCGGCCGACGCCGATGAGCTGTTCCATCTTGCTGTTCCAGGCTTCGACGGTGCCATGGAGATCGATCGCGAGCACGCCTACAGTCAATGATTCGACGATGTTCTCGCTGAAATCTTTCAGGCGCGCGACTTCGACGGCCTTTTGCTCAAGCGAGCTGTAGAGCTGGGCATTGTCGAGCGCAATCGCGACATAGCCCGCAATCGTCTGCACCAGTTCCACGTCGTCGCTCGAGAGGAAGTCACCGTCAACGGTCTTGCCGAGACCGAGCACCGCGACGGTATGCTCGCGGATGCGGCAGGGAATGAAATAATTTAGATCGAGTTGCTCGAGCGTGCGACGGACCGAATCCGTAACCTCGCGGGCGCTGCGCGGGGACTCGAAGAAGATTGGGCCGGTTGCAAACTCCGGCCGCGCGGGCGCGATAAAACTCAGGTCCAAGGCCTGCGCGAGACGCACGCCCATCGATCGCGCGAGGCGCATTTCGCCGGGACGCTCCGAGTCTTCGACGAAAATCGCGAGGCGATCGACCAACAGGGTTTGCGAGACCCGGTCCATCACGGAGCCGAGCATGGGCTCGAGGCGCACTTCATTTGTCAGGGTGCGCCCGAACTCGATGAGGGTTCGCCGGTAATTCAGCCGGTCGCGGTAGAAGAAGCGATCGAGGCGCGCTTGAATGCCTTCGCGGAACGGTTGGAACAGGAACGCGGCGATGACGATGGCAATCATTCCCGCCACAGGCCCGCTGGCCTGCGCATGGAAGATTTCGGCGATCAGCGCGACTAGAGCAAAATACACGGCGGCGACGGCAGCGGTCGCGGCGGTGTAGGCCAACCCGCGCTTGAAGATGATATCCACATCCATCAGCCGGTAACGGATGATGGCGTAGCCGAAGCAGAGCGGAATCAGCACCAGGCTCAACGCCGAGAATTGCATCCAGGGTTCCGTCTTGGCGTTAAAGACGTATGGAAGGATGTAGAACACGACAAAGGGAAGACTGCCGGCGAGCGTGCCTCCCGTCAGCCATTTCAGCTGCTGCCTGAGGATGCCGGAGCGGCTCCGGCGATAGCTCAGATGGAAAACCAGACCGGCGATGAGAAAGTACGCGCCGAGAAAACTCAGTTCAATCTGGTCGAGGGTCATACGCGAACGCGTCGTGGGTACGAAACCAAGCGCGTTCATGGCCGCGAGGACATGCACAAGCAGCAAGGCGAGCGCGGGGGCGTAGACCGCCGCAAACTTCGCAAGAGACTTCTGCGGAGACTCCGACCGTTCCGGGAAAACGAGCGCAAAATGCAGCAGGAGCGCGGGGGCCAGCAGACGAGCGATCACACTCGACCAGTACACTTCGAGGTCGAAGGCATCCAGTTTTCCACTGTACTGAAAGGAGTAGAGAATGAAAGACACCAGGCAGAAGATATAGAAGTGAATCGCGCGAGGGGCGTTCCATCGGCGGATGAAAATGAACAGCCCGATGAACAGGTAAAGGAGCCCAACCACGCGGAGATAGTTTTCGACGGTGATGGGTTTGTGGGGCGGAGTGGTGATCAGCCGGGTCTCAAACTCTTCTCCGTTGCGGGAGAGTTTGTAGCGCAATTGGGTCCAAAGCCCGGCGCGAAACAGGCGGCGCGCTACGTGTGAGGCATTGGGAACCGGGACGTCATCGATGGCAAGAAGGATGTCTCCGGGGTGGATGCCCGCCGTAGACGCCGGAGAGTCGGGGACGATCCTCCAGGCTTCGATCCCCGAGGGGCTGTCGGACCAGGCGACCCCATCGTCGACCATGTCGTAATGGGAGCGCTGTACGAAGTTCAACCAAGCGAAGATGACCGCTGCCAGCGTCGCTAGCGCGAGCACCACCGCCCCAACGCTGACTCGTAAGCTCTCCTTCATGGTGAGGGTTGCTCTTCCTCGCTCGTTCATCGATTAGTTCAGCAACTGCACTTCCATTCTTTGGTAGATCGTGGCTTGGCTAACTACCAGCAAATCATACACCTATGAGGGAGAAACAGAACAGTAACAAAACACTTCCACTTTCTGGTAGGCGGGATACAGCTTTTCAGAACTGATTTTCGGGCTAAAACTGTAGACTTAGCCCGCCCCGGAAGGTCCGGTAGGCGGGCACAAGCAAGACCTGTCCGTCCCGCGTGCTCAGGGGCACGTATCCCTGGGCGAGGAGATTGTCGCATTCCGCATTGGCCTCCCAGCGTCCCCGGGCAAATCTCGGGAGCGGTTGCCGGATCCCGACGAAGAGGTAGGGACTGACGTCGTATATGCCTTCGCCGTAGGGGTCCACGCGCGAAACGGCTGGCCCGCTGACCCATTTGTATCCGGTGCTGAAGCGTGTGCCGGCCTTCGGAACTCGCGCCGTGATTTTCGCGGCAGCGGAATGAAGCGTGGAAGTGCGCAGCATGTCGCGCAAGGCTTCGCCAGCTACGCCATTCGGAACCAGGGCTCCCGACCACGCGTAGATCGTCGTCAGCTCGAGGTCGTCGGTAATTCTCTCCCGAAGGGCTGCGCGCGCTCCCCAGGAAACCGAAGAACCACCGTCGAGGGCAAAGCCTTTCGAATAGAAATCCTGAAAGTATTCCGCGGCGGGCAGATCATAACCTTTGGCAAAAAGAGCGACGTGAGAGTTGTCGTCGTGGAATGCAGCGACCTGAAGAACGCTGTGCTGACCAAGCTTTCGCTCAACCGCCATTTCCTCGTGCATGCCATTCTCGAGGACCGGCTTTCCCGCCCGCCAGAGCAAAGCGGGAAAGGCGTCGAGCTGATTCATGGCGGACAAGAGTGCATTCGGCGGCGTGCTTCCGGTAAGTTCCGCAACGGGGTTGTCGCCCATCGCCGCGGTGGTCGGAAGAGAGGCGTAGATCAGATCCACGTACCAATTCGGTGCGACTCGCGTTTCCCAGTTTAGGCGCGGCTTGAGGCTCCAAGCCGACGAACGGAGCCCGACAAGATCGTATTCACCGCCCACACGCAACAGATGGCGGTCGCCGAAGGTGAGCGTGCCTGACTGAGCGAGTCGCACGCCGCGGAAGACCGGTCCGTCGGGACCAATTCTCGCCTCGCGCAAGGCGATGGTGCTCTGCGGTCCATTCTCGATGGAACCGGTGGGCAGCCACACGGCCGCCAAGCCTCCGGCCGGGGCATCGCCGTCATAGCTGACTTGTCCGGCAAACACAATGCGGTTCGAATTGTCGATTCTCTGGTCGTAGGCAAATTCCGTCCCGGGAGCGCCTGTGACATTCGAAATCGATCCGGGACGCCGAGCGCCACTCGTCACTTCGATGCGGGCGAGCGGCCGGGCACTCACGGTATCAAGCACGACCGCTGCGGTCGTGTCCGTTTCTTCTTCATGCCACTGGAGGATTGGCCGCAAACCGGCCGAGGACCGCAAGACCCACTTCCAGTCGTCGGCATCGGCAGCTCCGTTCGCGGGTGGGCGCCGCAGTTGCTCGATGGAGGCGAACATCGACTCGAGCTCGATGCGCATGACCGTGGTCAGATTCGAAGCAATCTTCACGTGGCGGTCGAGAACCGGCAGGAAGCCCGCGAGGGTCACGCGGACGGTGTACATCCCGGGCGCCAGATTTTCGCCGCGAAAAACGCCTTCCGTGTTGGTAAGGAGGTGGCGACTCGCGAAGACTCCCGGCAACTCCGCGAGGACTTCTACGTTGGCGCCAAGCTGGGGGGTTCCGCTTGAATCACGCACAACGCCCGAGAGTATTCCGACAGCCTGTTTTGGAGTGGATTGTGCCGCGGCTGGACCGGGATCGAGACACACACCGAGGGCGAAGGCAACTACAAAACCGAAGCACAGGATGGAGCCGTGCTTCAACCCCCTTACCTCCCTGGCGTAACGTTCGCCGCGGCCTTCTGTTCGGCCGGGTTCTTAATCGAGAAATCCGCCGACCTCGAAATCGTCGCCTGGGCCAGCTTGTCGGTTGCGCTGACCTCCAGAGTATACTTCCCGGGCGCGAGAGTTGCCAGAGGCAAAAGGCGCTCAATGGTGACCTGGTCGCCCGTCTGCTTCATGTCTTCCGACGTTTCCTTGAACTGCATAACCTGCTGGTCGCCTTTCCTTACGGTATAGGTAAAGGCGGCGCTCGATTTGTGCGTCTTTTCGTCCG
>DATFTC010000170.1:0-10013 GCA_035262305.1 Myxococcaceae bacterium
GGACGGTCGAACATTGCACTCGCTTGGGCATTTACCACCCAGAGCGAGGTGAGCATCCTCAAAAACCAACTGCGCTTGATACCGCAGGCATTGCCGGCCGCCACCGCCAACCCTCTCTTCCTGGAGGACGCGACACTCGCCATTGGTCCAAGCTGTCCAGGTGGTTGTCCGAATATAGAAAAGTTTGTCATAGGTGAAATCACGGTGGCGATACTCTTGTCACCAGCCGGTCCGTTCAATCCGTCGGGCGTGCCATCGATTGGCAAGATCCCTTTCCTGCTCACGTTGCCAATGCCCCCGCAACCTACGTCAGGCTATCCCGTCACAATCTTCGGCCATGGCCTCACAGGTGCGCGAACCAACGTGCTCGCGATTGCGAATAGGCTGGCTCAAGGCGGCCAGGCAGCACTGGCCACGGATGTTGTGTGGCATGGCGATCGCACATCATGTACAGGTTCTCATGCAGTATTACCACCGGGGTCTACCGATGATTTCGCTTGCGCAGATCCAATGGCGCAGAAATGTGACGCAGCTTCAGGCCGATGCATTTTGAGAGACAGAACGAGCTCCTCACTAAGGACGTGTATGTTCGGAATGCCCTCAGCGGATCAGGTTTGTACCAACTTCGGACAGGGATTCTGCTTTTCAGATGGCAAATGCGAGGGAGGAGACTACTCGCGAGATCCGACGACGACTGTTCCAAGGATATCCGGCTGGAACATGTTGAATCCCTCGAACCAATTTACGACTCGAGATAATTTCCGGCAGCAGGTCATCGATTTATCACAGTTGACCCATGTTCTCGCTCCCAACACGAGCGGCATGAGTTTTAACGATCAATTGAATGCTGCGGTTGGCAGGAGAATTGACGCGACAAAGATCAACTACGCAGGGCAAAGCTTGGGTGGAATTCTCGGCACGCTCTATACGTCAGTCGCCCCCGATGTTCACAATGTGGTGCTGAACGTGCCCGGAGGGGATCCCGCCAACATCCTGCTGACCTCACCCGCATTCGCCACTCAGAAAGCGGCACTCCTTGCGACTCTCGCCGCTGAGGGCATCCCGCAAGGCACGATCGGCTTCGACACGTTCATCGGAATTGCCAAATGGATCCTCGATCCGGCTGATCCACAGAACATGTCTTTCAGCCTTTTGAACGGTACTGGTCTCCCCGGTGACCGCAAAGCGCTCGTCCAATACATTGCGGACGACCAGGTTGTCCCGAATCCAACGACGATCAAATTAATCAACGGCGCCAATCGCCTGGGTATCACTCCTATCGACGTATCCTTTTTCAGTCTTTTGCCGACAGATCCACCGCCGCTTTCTGCTCGCCACGGTTTCTTATTGAACTTCGCGGATCCGACGGTGACGATGACCGCACAGTGCCAGGTAGCCCATTACGTGACCACCGGCGCGATCGGCATTTGCCCATGAAAATCAATCCTGCGGAGACGATTATGAAAACAGTCGTCCTTGTCTCGGTTGTTCTGTGGACTGGAATCGCTCACGCCGCCGGATTCCAAGTCGACGTACACGACGCCCGGGCAACCGCGATGGCGACCGCGATGATCGCACACGTCGATGATGCGTCGGCCACTTACTACAACCCGGCTGGGCTGATCACGGGACGGCAGCTCGACATACAGGTCGGAGACACGCTGATCGTTCCGTCCGTCAACTACAAGGACGCAAACCTCTCGACTTCTACCGAAAGTCGCGTCATTCCACCGCCCCATGCCTATGCGTCTTACGCGATCACTGAAGACGTCAGTCTGGGCCTTGGCTTTTTTTCGCCCTACGGGCTGGTTGTTCCCTGGGCCTCCAACTGGCCCGGCAGGTACGCAATCATCCAGATCGAGCTGAAGACCTATTTCATCAATCCAGAAATCGCGTTTCGGATTGGCGACCGCGTGCGCGTCGGCGGGGGCGTCCAAATCATCCGCACCACCGCTGAGCTTAGCCGGGCACTGAAGTTTCCGGGCCAGACCCAGGACGGCAGGGTCGACCTCGCCGGCGGCGCCTGGGCGGCGGGCGGCAATGCCGGAGTCCAGGTGGATATCATTCCGGCGAAGCTGACCGCCGGCGCGACCTATCGAAGCGCGGCCAGTTTGAACATCAACGGAAACGCCCACTTCTCCAACGTGCCGCCCGAGTTCCAGGGGACGGCTCACGATCAGCCCGCGGTGACAACGGCTCATTTGCCAGCGACTTTCGGCATAGGGATCGCCTATTGGCCCATTCCGCCGCTGCGCCTAGCATTCGACGCCGTTTACACGGGCTGGCAGGTCGTCAGGGATTTGACCATCACTTTCCCCCAGACAGCTCCGACTCCTCCCAATACCTCCGGCCCGCTCGACACATTCCTGCCGAAGAATTGGAGCCACAAGTGGAATTACCACCTCGGCGGCGAGTATTGGGTCAATGATCAGTGGCGAGTCCGGGCGGGAATCATGTATGACCCGACTCCGAGCCCGAACGACACCATCACCCCCGATCTCCCAGACTTCGACCGCGTGAACATCGGCGCGGGGGCTGGGTACCGATATTACGGTTTCAATTTCGACCTGGGATACCAGCTGATTATTTTGACGAGCAATACCAGCACGGCCGTCGTCCCCCCGCCCTCGACTCTGGTTTCCCCGGCGACTTACAACGGCACCGCGAACATCATTTCCTTCACCGTCGGCTTCCGGATGTAGTCGCGCGATGAGCGGCTATATCTGCTCCCACGAAACGATGGGGTTCGGTTCGCCCGTTTCCATAAAATACACAGCTATCTGTCTCATAGTATCGAACGGCAAGCAAAAGTGTCTTGGTACCGGCGTAAGCGTGCCGCCCGCAAGAAAATCCTGATAATCATCACTACGCTCATCAGCCGCATCATTCCCGACAGCCATTAAATATGGCGGGCTTCCGTTCGTGGAGCTGAACTGAACACAGCCAATAGATTGCCCGATCCCGACGAGAAGTTTGTATCCATTCTCAGCTTCAAGTTCGAAGAAGAATGGTTCCCGCTTCCGTGCGCCTTCAAGAAGCCTCACCAGACGGGCTTGGTCTTTGATTGTTGTACCGTTTGCGGGGTTTGACTCGTCTTGCATATCGAAGAATTGAAGCATCATTGCGCAGCTCCGACGAATGGGACAACCGTTCCGTCAGGTAGCACAACGTTACCGAACTGATTTAGCTCTTTTTCGCGAGAGTCCGATACGTTTTCAGATACCGGATCGCGTTGGCGCGCATCCCCTCTTGCTCGTAGAGATGCGCGAGATTGAAGTAGGCGTCCGCGCAGCTGGGATCCGCGGCGATGGCGTCGCGATACGCCTGCATCGCGTCGTCCTGTCGACCGAGATCTTCGAGCGCAATTCCCAGGTTGAACGAAGCGACGGCATGCTTGGGTCGCGCCTGCACTGCGAGGCGATAATGTTTCTCGGCAGCCTGTAGCTGGCCCGCGTGGTGAAGCATCCGGCCGAGATTGATGTGAGCGTCCGCATTGCGCTCGTCCAGCTCGATCGCTCGGCAGTAGGCCTCGCACGCCCGCTCCGGCGCCGAGGCCTCCAACTCGCAGCCGAGCTTGTACCAGCCGTCCGAATCGAGCCCTTCGCTCGAGCGAGTCGGGACCAACGTGGACTCGCGCGAAAGAGTCGAGGCCAAAGTGGACTCGCGCTGCGCTAGACCGACGGGAATGGAGCGCCGCCCCGGAAAGTCGAACGCCATCTGTCCCGATTCGGGATTCCATTTCGACCGCCCGTCGCGAGCGACAATGCGGTCCTCTTCGGCGGTGATCGCGACTGAGGACAAGGGCCGCTCAACGGGCACTTGCTGCTTCAGCTTCCCCAGCGCGTGCCGCAATCGGCGAGCGGGGATCTGCGCATCGACCAGTCCTTTCAACGTCCGGAGCAAGACCAGATCGCGGAAGGAGAATCGATACTCGCCGCGCTCTCCTCGCTCGGGGTTCAACAATCGCGCGTGGACGAAAGAGCGGACCCGCTCCGGAGGAATGTTGAGAAGTGCGGCGACCTCTCGCGCCGAATAGCCGTCGGACGACGGTCGCTCCTTCCCGCCCTCGCCCTGAATGCACTTCAGCGTCGGTGCCACGCATCAACACCTAACACGACCGGCTGACAGTTCCAGTTCGCGGCGAGCGCGCCACGCGGGGGCTTCGAAGGTAGAATAGAGGTTTCATTCTACCCCTTGAGGCGTCGGGGGTGGGTCTCGCGCTCAATCGATCGCTTCAGGGTGTTACTGCGCGGCCGGCGGTTGGCGCCAGACCTGAAAAATTCCAGCGAGGCGACTGCGAACGTCCCGCGCGAACTTCCCGCGCTGGGACACCGGGTGCCCGTTCGCACCGAGTGAGCAGGAATGGATTTTCCGCTCTTGATGAGCGCCGCCGATGTTTGCAGGCGTTCTTGGATGCGCCGGTGCGCGCGCAGTTCGCGTCCGCATCGAACGAGACGGTGGGGCCCAGCATACCAACGAGCCGGCTCGCCTCGCTCGGCTTGTTATTCCTTCGCGCTGCGGGCTCGCTTTTGCCCGGCGGCCTTGCGCTCCTCGGCGGCGGGAGCTCGCGGCGCCCTCTTGGGCGGCTTGCGCTCTTCGGACGCCGCGGAGGCCGCAGACTTGGCGCTGGCGGCTTGCTTCGTCTGTTGGCTCAGGCTCGCCTTCAGAGCCTCCATCAGGTCGATGATCTGCCCCTTGGGGGCCTCGGCGGGCGCGATCGTCACCGCCTGCCCTTGGGCTTTGCGGTCGATGATCTCCTGTACCCGCTTTCGGTACTCGTCTTCGTATTTCTCGGGCTGGAAGGAATCGGTCGACAGCTGCCCAACGAATTGCATCGCCAGCTTCAGCTCCGGCTCTCTTACGTCCGCGTCCCCGATCGGCACGTCGGCGAGGGGGCGAACCTCGTCCGCGTAGCGCAGCTGCTGCATCACCAGCCCGTTTTGGAACGGCCGAACGAGCACCAGGGACTGGCGGCCGCGCGCCGTGTGCTTGGCGATCGCGCATTGCTTGGTCTGCCGCATCGCCTCGCCCAGGAGCCGAAACGCCCGCTCGCCGCCCTTTTCGGGGCCGAGGTAGTAAGCGCCCTCGAAGTACAGCGGATCCACCTTTTCGGCGGGAACGAACTCAGTGATCTCGATTGCCTTCGAGGCGGCATCCTCGAGCGCCTTCAGCTCGTCCTCGTTGAAGATGACGTACTGATCCTTGGCGAACTCGTAGCCCTTTACCATGTCGTCCCGAGGAACCGTCTCGTTATCCTTCGGGCAGATGTATTGTTGCTTCAGGCGCGAGTTGCACTTTTTGTGCAAGAGGTTGAACGAGATTCCAACGCTCGGCTGGTTAGTCGAGTAAAGCTTGACGGGAATAGAGACGAGACCGAATGAAATCGACCCGGTCGATATGGCGCGTGCACTCATGAGCTCACCCTAGCATCGGCTTGGCAATGCCTGCGAATTCCCCAACTAATAGCGATAAATTGCAAGAATTCAGGCAAAAAAGGTCGGCCGGCCGCACGCCTGAGCCATTCGGGACCCAGGGCCGGGAACCCTCCGGGGCATTCGTTGTCCAGCTGCATGACGCCCGCAGGCTGCACTACGACTTCCGGCTCGAATGGGACGGGGTGCTCAAATCCTGGGCGGTTCCCAAGGGGCCGGCGCTGGATCCCGCGGAGAAGCGACTGGCGATGCAGGTCGAAGACCATCCCGTCGACTACGCCGACTTCGAGGGAATCATTCCTCCGGGAAACTACGGCGCCGGGGCGGTGATCGTCTGGGACCGCGGGGTCTGGATTCCGAGGGCGGATCCGAGCGAGGGCCTCGAGAAGGGAAAGCTCCTCTTCGAGCTTCGAGGGTACAAGCTCCGCGGGCTGTGGACCCTGGTGCGGACGAAGCGGGATCCGAAAGAGTGGCTGTTGATCAAGGAGCGCGACGGCTGGGCGAGGTCCGGGGAGGCGGGCGTGCTCGCGCCGCAATCGATCCTGTCGAACTTGACCGTCGAGCAGCTTCGCGACGGCAAGACCGGCGCGGAGGAGATCCGCGCCGAGCTGGAGCGCGCCGGCGCACCGCGGCGAAGGGTCAACGCGATCGACGTCGAGCTGATGTTGGCCGAGACGAGGGACGAGCCCTTCTCCGAGGAGGGTTGGCTGTTCGAGCTGAAGTACGACGGATATCGCCTGCTCGCCGGCCGACAGGGCGGCGCTCCGCAGCTTTTGTTCCGGCATGGGCGGGATGCCGTGGCCCTGTTTCCCGAGCTGGCAACCGCCCTGCAGCGAATCCCGTTCGAGCGCTTCGCAATCGACGGGGAGCTCGTGATCCTCGACGACGGCGGCGTTTCCAGGTTCCAGAGCCTGCAGAAGCGCAGCCAGCTCGCCCGGTCGGAGGATATTCGCCGCCTAAGTGCGGACCTTCCCGCGACCCTTTTCGCGTTCGACCTTTTGGGATGGGAAGATTTCGATCTTCGGCCGCTGCCGCTTTCCCATCGCAAGGCGCTTCTTCGGCGGCTCCTGCCGATGGCTGGGCCGATCCGCTTCGCCGATCACGTCGAGGCGCGCGGCAAGGAGCTGTTCAAGCAGGTCCGCCAACGTGGATTGGAAGGAATCATTGCCAAGAAAGCTGACGCGCCGTACCGACCCGGCCGCTCATCGAGCTGGCTCAAGTTGTGCGTCGAACGCAAGGGCGATTTCGTCGTCGTCGGATTCACCCGAGCCGACGGCGTTCGCTCGGGGTTCGGCGCGCTGCATCTCGGCGTCTACAATCGCGGCGAGCTCGTCTACGCAGGGCGAGTCGGCACCGGATTCAGCGAGCGGCAGCTGACCGAATTTCGCGGCATGCTCGAGGCGGCGATGCGCGCCACCCCGGCGTGCGGAGGGCCCATCCCCAAAGACAAGGGGCACGTCTGGGTCAAACCCGTCCACGTCTGCGAGGTGCGCTTCAAGCAATGGACCGAGGACGGCCTGCTGCGCTTGCCCGTCTTCATCCGGATGCGAGACGACAAACAACCAAGCGAATGCGTGCACGCGACGCTGACGGATCCCACCGAGCCCGAGTTCCCTGCGGCAGATTCCCGCTCCCTCGACAATGCTCGGGACAGGCCCCTCGACAACGCTCGGGACAAGCCCCTCGACAATGCTCGGGACAAGCCCCTCGACAATGCTCGGAACACGCGAAAGCTTTCGCTGAGCCACCTGGACAAGATTTTCTGGCCCAAGGAGGGCTACACCAAGGGCGACCTGATCGACTTCTACCGATCAATTTCGCCTTGGCTCTTGCCGTACCTCAAGGATCGGCCGGTTGTGCTCACCCGCTATCCGGATGGCATCGAGGGAAAATCATTTTTTCAAAAGGATGCTCCGCCGCACGTTCCTTCCTGGGTCCGAAGAGAGCGGATGTGGAGCGAGGATACTCAGCGGGAGATCGCTCACTTCGTCTGCGACGACCTCGACTCGTTGATCTATCTGGCCAACATGGGGAGCATCCCGCTCCACGTCTGGTCCAGTCGCGTCCGGACCATTCAACAGCCCGATTGGTGCATCATCGATCTGGATCCGAAGGAGGCGCCGTTCGAGATGGTGATCCGCGTCGCGTGGGCGGTTCGAGCGCTGTGCGACGAAATGGAGCTTCCGGCGTTCGTCAAGACCACCGGCTCCACCGGCCTTCACGTGCTCATTCCATTGGGAGGCCAGTGCACGCATGCCCAGTCCACCGCTCTCGCGGAGCTGCTCGGCCGAATCATCGCCCAGGAGAATCCGGATATCGCTACGATGACGCGAAACATCGCCGACCGAGGCAAGCGCGTGTATCTGGATTATCTGCAGAATGGACACGGCAAGCTCATTGCGTCCGCATTCTGCGTGAGGCCGTTGCCCGGCGCTCCGGTTTCAGTGCCGCTCGACTGGAGAGAAGTGAATCAAAAGCTTCATCCCCGGCAATACACGATGAACAACGTCGTCAAGCGAATGAAATCGATGGGGGATGATCCAATGCGCCCGGTTCTGGAGTTGAAGCCAGACCTGCAGGCAGCGCTGGCAAAACTCGGGCAGAGGCTGACATCGAAGCCGGCGCATCGACGCCGTGATTGAACAGCAAAGCACTCAATGAATGCTGCGAACCGTTAGCTGTTGCGCGGTCGTCAAGGAGCACCAGCCGGAGGGTTTGCCCCTGGAATTCAGTGCCCAAGCCTCTCGCTCTTGCCGAGTTTCTTTCGCTGATCGACTAGCGCCTTGACCAGGTGATAGGTCGCCCCTGCATAGCCCTCTGAAGTCGCCTTGCTGCCAGGGGAAAGATGATGGAGCTGCTCCGGTGGAGTAGTGATCAGTGCCGCCATGATCTGGATCGCTGCCTGTTCCTCAAATTCTTGATCGCTCATACCGCGCTTCTACCAGGGCCATAGTTGCGCGCAAAAAAAAGCTCGGGGACCTCTAGAAAAGACCTGAGCCTAAAGCACACTCCTGTTACGGCTGAAGGAACTTGTCTCTGGTGTGCCAGCGAGAGTAAACGAGCAAAGCAGATCTTTGGACTCAGCCCGGGCACTGCCAATGCCCAGGATGCCAGTGCCCGTAGGGGCCGTAGTGCCCTTCGACCCAGAAGCCCCCCGGACAGGGCGGCGCTTGATCCCGAACCACCACCCTCTCGCGGACGATGCAGCCGGCCAGCAGACCGGC
This sequence comes from Myxococcaceae bacterium, assembly GCA_035262305.1. Lineage (GTDB taxonomy): Bacteria > Myxococcota > Myxococcia > Myxococcales > Myxococcaceae > DATFTC01. The sequence continues at coordinate 8,657 of DATFTC010000170.1, forward strand.
GGCCAACGCAACCGGAAGCGCAAATCTCGATAGTCGTTTGAACACGCCTCACCTTCCTCGGAAACCAACCGCGTTGTCGCGACCGAACCCGTATGTGATCCAAAAGTTGCGGTTGAGACGACATCGATCAGTGGCTTATTCATCTTTGACCGCTGAGAGCGAGCATTACCCGCGGCCAGCCCTTTCGACTTTCAACTTTCGACTTTCAACTCCAACGACTCCAACGTGACCGTTTCTGCTGAATGCGGTGACTTGATCTCACGTTTGTACCAATCGAAATCGCATGCGCGCTTGCCCTATCCTTCAAGTCCCACCAAGGAGGGCCGATGCTCAATCGCGCCGCGTGTGTTGTCGCATTTTTCTTTGCAGCGCCGGTACTGGGTGCGCCGCCGGCTGGCGGAGCCGCGCCGCCGGGAATCGAACGCTGGAGCCGAAATCACCCGGACGCCGCGCAAGAGCTTGGACAATGGGTGAAGAAGCATCCGGAGGCCGCGGAAAAGTTTTTCGAATGGGATGGACACCACCCCGAGCGTTCGCGCGAATTTGTCACCTGGGCGATCACTCACCCGGGCGACAACGTCGACGTGTTTGTGATGACTCACAAAGGCTGGCCGATCTTCGACGTGATCATGGAGAAACACAGACCTGGCGCCGAAGCGTTCATGACCTGGTGCCGCCGACAGCCGAAGGCGGCGGAGGCGTTGATGATGCACCCGCGCGGCCTGGAATGGGCCGGGCATCATCTGTTGAAGGAGTACTGGCGCCTCGAGCATCCGCGTCAGTAGTCGAGCGTTCACGCCGCGTCATCCAGCGATTCGCAAACTGTTAAGGGGAACGCAGCGATGCGAGCCTCGGTTTGACCCGAAGAGAAGATTGCCGACCTTCTCCCGAGTGCTCGCACCCTTTGCTTGAGGGGCGCTGTCTGCAATGCCGTGTCGCGTCCGACTCGGTTCACATGCCGTGCGCTCTCACCGCGTAGTACTCCAAGCTCCGTTTACCGACGGCGCGCTCGCCTTCAAGCACGGCAGTTGCGCACCCCGAAGCAGCAACGGCAGGCATGTTAGACTTCGTTTAGTTACCTCGAGAGGAGAAGACTTTGTCGGAGGGTTTGGCCGGAAAACCAAAGGCGCGTTCGCAACGGCTTCAGGTCAAACTCGACGGGGCGAGCGCTCTGCCCTGGCTTGGTTCGATCATTCACGACGTGCAGGCGATGCTGCACGCCAACGGTTATCTGGCGCTCTGTCTGCTCGACCTCAAGTCGCTCGCGGACATCGAGGTGGAATGCGGCCGGGCCGTCTACAACGAGGTCATCGCCCGGATTTGTCGAGAGGTCGTGTATCTGCGGCATAAGGCAGTG
>DATFTC010000171.1:0-28508 GCA_035262305.1 Myxococcaceae bacterium
TTTGTCGGAGGTGGTTCTTCCTCGGGTGAGCTCGCGCCGGGCGGCGGTGCCCCGGGCCGCAGGATCCTCTGGAGGTTGGACGAGCCATCCTCTGCCACCTCGAGCGCGACGCGCGGCTCGATCCAGCGCACGGATTGCACCGATGCGCCGGCGGGCTGAGCGGCGGTATGGATTTGCGCGAGCCGGAGCTCTTTCCAGCCAATCAGCCCCTTGCCACGCTGGGCATCGACCAACGAGAACCCGTCGATTCGAACGTCTCCGTCGAACACCCAGCTGAGGGGCTGCTCGGCGAGGTCGAATTTCGCCCGCCCGTCGACGGCAAGTCGACCTCCTCCGAGGCGCGCCGCCAGCGCGCCGTACTGCTGCAGGTAGGGATCGAGCGCGGCCAGCTCCATCTCGTCGGCATGGATCGACAGCTCCCCGGAGGGCCTGTGGAGCGCGGCGGTCCCGTTCACCTTGATTGTGCCCTTCTCGTTCCAGCCCGCTGAAAGCTCGAAGGTCGAGGTCGTGCGAGGCGTGCTTGCAACGTTTTGGACTCGAGCTTCAATCGGCGCCAGCACGAGTCTGACCGCGCGCTCCGGAAAGGCGTCCTCAACCTCGATGCGGCCGTCGGCCAGCTCCACGCGCTGAAGCGACCAGCGGAAGGGCTGCTCCTTGCTCTCGCGCGGTTTGCTCTCGCGCTGCGGCGGGACGAGCGCAGTGAGGTCGAGGCGGCCGTCTGGCTCGCGCCGCGCACGCACGACGCCGCCGCGCAGGGTAAGCGAGCTGATCGCCGCCGTGCGCTCGAGCACATCGGCCGAGATACCCGCGATGTTCATTTCCGCAAGCTGAACCGCAGGCTGTTGGCGACCTTGCAGAAACACCGCCAGCCCGCGCAGCGCGAGCTCGCCCTCGGAGATTTTCAGGTGGCGCCCCTGTGCTCCCCACTCAACGTCGTAATTTGTGCGTAAGTTGATCCGGCCATCGCGGAGGTCAACCGCGACCTCCTGTTCGTAGTACGGGCCGTACTTCGGGAGGCGCAAGTTCTCGAATGCGATCGTTCCCGACGAGCGGAACGGATCGTTGCGCACGGTCCCCGACCATGAGAATCGCTCGCCGGATTCAGTGGAGCCCTCGAATGCATACGGGCTGTTCGCGTCTGCGCGAGTGCGGAAGCGATCGAGCTGAAACGTGACGGGGCCGACAGTGGTAGCGAACGGATGCTTCCGCGAAGCGTCGGAGAACGCGACCTCCGCCTCAACGATACTCAGGTGGTCGACGCCGAAAGCAAACCATCGCTTCTTTCCCGCTTCAGGCGATGCTTCCGCGCCAGGCGAAGAGGTGGTCGTGAGCAGGTCCTCGAAGTTCAAGGTTCCATCGCGACGCACGCTGGCGTGGGCGCGGAACCGAAGCAGGTAGAGCTTGTCGAGCGCCAGGTCGCGCTTGAGGATGGGCAAGAGACTCGCGTTGACGTAGAGGCGGTCCCACGAAAGAAACGTGGAACCGTCGGGATCATCCACCCTCAAGCCGTCGATGGTCACGGAGAGGGCGAACGGATTCATCCGAACCTTCGCGATCGAGACGTTTCGGTGCAGCGCCGTGGCGAGCCGCTTCTCGAGCTGCCGATGCACGATCCAGGGCAAGAGAATGAAGCCCACCGTGGCGTAGACGAAGAGGAAAATCGCTAGTGCGAATAGCCAGCGCCGGCGAGGAGAGACAAGGCGGCGCGCTTTGCCGATCAAACCATCGATAAGTGTTGCGGAATCATTCCTCCCAGCGTCCATGCTGAGCTCCGCATGCCATCGGAATCGGTGACGACCTTCGTAACGCGTCGCCGGTGGCGCACAGTACTTAGCACAGGGCGAAAGTCGCCTGGCCAGCCGGCATCATTGCTGCGCTGCTTGGCGCCTCGCGGGCCGACCCGTCGTTCGGTGCCAAACCATCACGGTGCGCTCTTGCGCTCGCGCGTTCCCTGACTGCGAGCTCGAGTTTTCGGGTGGCCCCCAGCGGTCTCGCGGTGCCAAAATTCTGAGTCGATAAGTGAACAAACCGGGCGTTCCCGAATACCAACTCGCGAGTGAGATGCTATTCGCCATCGCGGCGCGGCTTTCGGTAAAGCGGCTGCGCAGCGAGGGAGGCGTGAGGAGGCCGCGGTTCATCGTCTGGCAAACATCCGCGGTCGCGGCCTCTCCGCGCCGACCATTTCGAGGGAGCGGAAAATGTCCAAAGCGCTGATGACTGCGGTTGCAATCCTGACGCTAGCAGCCTGTGCGTCCGTGCCGGTATCCCCTCAGCGAGTTCAGGCGTCGGAACAAGCAATTCAAGATGCGGTGTCGGCCGGTGCTGGGAAAGATCCGGCGTCGGCCAAATACCTGGAACTTGCTCGCGGCGACTTGGCCGAGTGCAAGCAACTTTCCAAGAGCGGCGAAACCGCGCATGCCGAGAAAATGCTCGACAGGTCGGAGGCCGATGCAAGACTCGCAGCCGCGACCGCCCGGGAGAGTGCAGCGAAGGCCGAAGTGAAAGAGGCCGCCGACATACTGAAGGCCATTCAATAGTCGCTACCCCAAGCCAGACATACGGGAGATCGCAATGGACAAGAGATTGATAGGGGCGTTTCTGACGGCCGCTTGTGCGGCCGGGTGCGTAACCGAGGGGCCACCCAAAGAACTGATTGATGCTCGAGCCACGTACCAAAAGGTCGCCTCGGGTCCGGCGGCGGAGCTCAACCCGGCCGGCGTCGCCGACGCGAAGACGGCGTTGGGTCGCGCGGAGAAGTCGTATGAAGATCACAAGTACGATGTGAGTCGAAGCGGGGATTTCACGCGCGATGAGGCGTACGTGGCGATGCGCAAGGCTCAGCTCGCCGAATCGGAAGCCAATTTGGTGCTCGCTTCCCGCGAGAAGGCGAAGCTGGACAGGGATTTGGAGGCAGCCAAGTTAGCCCGCGCCCAGCGCGACGCTGCTGCGGCTGGAAACACGGACGACGTCGCCCAAAGGCTGGCCAATATCGCTTCAGTCAAACAGGAAGCGCGCGGGACCGTGCTGACCCTTGCGGGCAACGTCCTCTTTGCGACCGGACAATACAAGCTGCGCGACGACTCGCTTCCCGCCCTCAAGCAGGTTGTGGGAGCGCTGAGGGATATGGGCGGGAAGACCTTCATCGTCGAGGGTTATACGGACTCGACGGGCAGCGACACCGTCAATCGCAAGCTCTCGATGAAACGGGCGACATCGGTTCAACAGTACTTGATCCGGCAAGGCATCCCGGCCGACCAGATCAAGGCCGTAGGAAACGGGAAGGACCGCCCCATCGCATCGAACGACACGCCGGAGGGGCGCGCGCAGAATCGAAGAGTCGAGATCATTGTTACCTCGAATCCGAGCTGAAGTACGAAGGTCGCACAACAAGGAGGAAAAAATGATCCATCAACTCGCAAAGAAAATTGGCCTGGGTTTGGCATTGACCTGCGGCCTGTCTGCCCTCGCTCTGGCCCAGGTGCCGAACGTCGACACTTCCAAGATCGACGCCGCAGCAAAAGACGCCAAGCAGGCGAAGACCGCTGCGGACGAGACCGCCACTACGGGCAAGGAAGGCGCAGCCAACGCCAAGGACACGGCTAAAGCAGTTCAGAAGAAGGATGTTCAGGGCGCCCAGGACGGCGCTGCGAACGTACAGAAGAAGGCGAAAAAGGCCAAAACCTCGGGTACGACGAGCACGGAAAAGACCAAGGACACCGCGAAGGACATCACCGGCAAATAGCCTTCGCGATCGTGCCAGTGCGACGCCTCTCAAATGGGGTCGCCTGAGTTCTTTTCATCCTCCGCGCGCTGTTGCGCTCGGGCTCGAGCACAGGCGCGCGAAACCGGTGCTCGGTTTGAGCGACCGCCCCAAAGCGGCAGTTGCATGCGTGGCGGGTGTTAATCCACCGATGTCTTGTGAGTCGACGGCATTGTCTGCAGAGGTCATTATCTTGCCTCTTAACCGCTCCGGCGGTCTGCTTCTGCGAATAGGCGATGTGGCGCTACCTGAAGGCGCACGAGCGCTTTGTGACTGATTCGCTCGCACGAGCCGGCGAACTGACCTCGATGGCCGAGCTCAAAGAGTTTCATGAGCGTCAGCTCCGTTACATGCAGCACGAGCGTTTGATCCACCTGATCGTGACGCTGTTCGTATCCACCTACTTGCTCCTGATCATCGGGTTCATCGCCGTTGATCCGATCTGGCCGGCGTTCGCGTTGGCGGCGCTTCTATTCGCGCTGGTCTGCGCGTACGTGGTGCACTACTTCCGCCTGGAGAACGGGGTGCAGCGCTGGTACCACCTGACCAACCGGATTGATGAGCGACTGGGTCGGGTGTCCCAGAGGTACGAGCCGCCGACTTGAGGCCTGCAAGTTAGCCCGAGTCCTCATAGACCCGGGGCTTGGGTTTGAGGCTGCTCGCTGGCCTCCGCTTCCGTCTTGAATTGCGCCTGCCCGGCTGCTTTAACGTCGGCGGAGTGTGGGTGTTTCTGGTCTCTCGGGGTTGATCGAACTTTGAAGCGTCCGCTTCTCAGCCGTTTATGTCGCTGCGGGCTCGCAGCCGTAGCTGTGGCAAGCCTGTTGAGCTGCTTTGGGAAGAGCACAGCGACGCAGTTCACCACAGCTCCTCCGACTTCTCCGGAGGATCCGATTCTCCAACGGCCGTTCGAGGCAGCCACGCTCAACATTCGCGCCCTGCTCAGCTGGCAGTATCGAAACGCGGTGCGAGATCTCCTTGGGCCGGCGGCGGCAGAGGTAGTGACTCCGCCGCCGGACACCACCGTGAACGGGTGGGACGCGATCGGCGCTGCGCAGCTGTCGCTCTCCGCGACTTCCGTCGACAAGTACGAGAGCTCCGGTCAGCAAGCCGCCGAGATCGCCATGAACGATGCGGGAGCGCGAGATTCCATCTTAGGGTGCGTCCCTCAATCCAGCTCGGATCCGCAATGCATGAATGCATTCGTGGCGCAATTCGGCCGGCGCGCCTGGCGGCGCCCGCTCTCCGCGGACGAGCAAAACAGCTGGGCGTCCGTCGGCAACGGCGCCGCGGCCGCATACGGGGATTTCTACAAGGGCGCGGCGTTCGTGATCGCCGGCCTGCTGCAGTCTCCGAACTTTCTCTACCAAATCGAAATCGGAGAAGCCGATCCGACGAGCCCGGGGCGGCTGAGGCTGACTGGAAACGAATTGGCGACTCGGCTTTCGTTCTTCCTCACCGGGTCGACGCCGAGCGAAGAGCTGATGTCGGCGGCCGAGCGCGGAGAATTGGAGAGCGCGGAAGGAATCCGCCTTTGGGCGGAGACGCTCGTCAATCAGCCGGGGAGCCGCGAGGCGATGGCGCACTTCTTCGATGAGCTCTTCCAGCTTCGCGACCTTTCCCAGATGTCCAAGGACCCGGTCGCCTTTCCGTCGTTCGGCCCCGCCTTGGCCTCGGCGATGCGGGATGAGACCCAGCATCTGCTCGACAGCCTGGTTTGGGATCAAGATGGCGACTTCCGCCGCTTCTTTGACGCCGACTACACTTTTGTGAACCAAGACCTTGCGGCGCTCTACGGCGTGGCTGTGCCGCCGATGTGCGATGGGTTCGCGCGGGTGACTCTGCCCGCGGACAGTCTGCGGGGCGGCTTCCTGGGGCAGGCCGCATTCCTCGCGCTGATGGCGCATCCGACCACCAGCTCTCCGACCCTGCGCGGGAAGTTCGTCCGCGAGAAGCTGCTCTGCCAGAACATTCCGCCGCCTCCGCCAAACGTCGATACCAACCTTCCCAACACCGAAGGGATGACCACCCGCCAAAAGCTGTTGGCGCACCGGCAGAATCCCTCCTGCGCTTCGTGCCACGTGCTGATGGACGATATCGGGCTTGGGCTTGAGAACTTCGACGCGATCGGTCAGTTCCGGACCACCGATTCCGGTCAGCCGATCGACGCATCGAGCGCCCTGGACGACCTCGGCTCCTTCACCGGCGCTCGAGAGCTCGGCGCTTTGCTCGCAGCGCAGCCGCAGCTGACCGAGTGCCTCACTCGCAATCTCTTTCGAGCCGCCACCGGCCACGTGGATACGCTCGGCGAATCCGCTCCTCTGAACCAGGTTCACGCCAGCTTTGCCGCGTCCGGATTCAGCTTCAAGAACGCGCTGGTGGAGACGGCGGCGAGCGAGGCGTTTCGCTTCGGCGCTGCTCAGGCAGCGAGCTCCCAATGAAGCGATTCCCGCTCAATCGGAGGACCTTGCTCAAGGGGCTCGGTGCTGCGGTCGCCCTGCCCACCCTGGACGCAATGCTCAACTCTCACGGAACTGCCTACGCGGACGGCGCACCGGTGCCGAAGCGGTTCGCGACCTTCTTCTTCGGCAACGGGGTCATCTTGAGCCGCTGGCGACCCGCGGCGACCGGGCCGAGCTGGTCGCTCACCGAGGAGCTGGCGCCGTTGGTCAACGTGAAGAGCTACGTGAACGTTGTCTCCGGCTACAAGATCAAGATTCCGAACCTTCGCGGCCATCACACCGGGGCGGCGGGAATCCTCTCGGGGTATCCATTCATCGCCCTGCCGCCGGGAGGCGCGCCATACAACTCGAAGTTCGGCGGGCCGTCCGTGGATCAAATCGCCGCCGACGCGATCGGCACCACCACGACCTTCCCGTCGATTCAAATCGCCGTGTCGAAGCGACTGACCCGCGGCGAGGGGCCGACGCTTCAATTCATCTCTCACCGGGGACCCGATTCCCCGCTGCCGCAAGAGTTCAATCCCGCTGCTCTTTTCTCGCGCCTGTTCGCATCTTTCACGGCGCACGATCCTACCGACCCGCGCGACCGTCTGCGGGCGAGCGTGCTGGATGCGGTGAAGGAAGATACCCGAAGGCTTCAGGCAAAGCTCGGCGCGTCGGATCGCGCGCGCCTCGACGCGCACCTGGAGAGCATCAACGAGGTTCGCTCCCGAATCCTGGCGCTGCCCCCGGTGCTGACCTCTTCCTGCGTCCTGCCCGACCCGCCAACCGAGGACAATCACGACATCGGCGGAATCGAACAGCTGGAGTCGGTCTCGCGCGTGATGTCCGATCTTTTGGCGCTCGCCTGGGCGTGCGACCTGACGCGAGTCGCCAGCTATCAGTTCAGCGGCAGTGTCGGCAGCACGGTCTACTCAGCCATTGGACAAACCGACGGCGAACACTCGCTGACCCACGACGCGCAGAGACAAAATGACGTCCATGCCGCAGTTGTTTACGTGATGAACCGGTTCGCCTATCTGCTCGAGAAGCTGAAGGCATCGCAAGAGGGCAGCGGCAATTTGCTGGACAACAGCTGCATCCTGTTCAGCAGCGACGTCTGCGAGGGCTTGGTGCACTCGATCACCGACTATCCGATTCTCGTCGTCGGTCGCGCCGGCGGCTTCTTCAAGTATCCGGGCATCCATCACCGTTCGATGACCTCGGACAACACCAGCGACGTTTTGCTCACCTGCCTGCGCGCCGTGGGCGCCAACGTCGACTCGGTCGGCAGCGAAGGCGGCTTGAGCACCGCGCTGAGCACAGGCATCATCGCCTGACCGGCGCGAGCCTGGACCGGCGCCGGGTGCCGCACCCCCTGGGAGGGTCTCATGATTTTTTGTTGCGCGCTTCGAGCCGGTTCGCGCACAGCGCTGTTGCTCGGTTTTTTGGCCGCCCTCGACGCCGCCGGGGCGGACGAACGGCGCATGCGCAGCGAAGCGCCGAGCCGGCCCGTGCACACGTACTCGATCGTCGCCCGCGATCCGGCGACCGGGGAATTGGGCGTCGCCGTCCAGTCCCACTGGTTTTCGGTGGGCTCGGTCGTCCCGTGGGCCGAGGCGGGCGTCGGTGCGGTCGCGACTCAGTCGTTCGTCGATCCCTCATACGGAAAGCTCGGGCTGGATTTGATGCGCGCCGGGCGCAGTGCACCGGATGCGCTCAAGGGCCTGCTCGCCGCCGACGCCGGGCGCGATGTCCGGCAGGTGGCGATGGTCGACGCGCAGGGGCGCGTTGCCGCTCACACCGGCGCCAAGGACATCCCCGCCGCCGGCCACCACATGGGAGCCAACTACTCGGTTCAGGCCAACCTGATGCTCAACGACAAAGTTTGGCCGGCGATGGCCAAGGCCTTCGAGCAGTCCAAAGGCGATCTCGCCGACAGGATGTTGGCGGCGCTGGACGCGGCGCAGGCGGTCGGCGGCGACATTCGCGGTCGGCAATCCTCGGCGCTGATCGTCGTCTCCGGAAAACCAACCGGCCGCTCTTGGGATGATCGCGTCTTCGACGTGCGGGTGGACGACAGTCCCGAGCCGCTGCAGGAGCTGCGTCGGCTGGTGAAGCTGCAGCGCGCGTACAATCACATGAATGCCGGGGATGTGGCGGTGGAGCACAAGGATGCCGAGGCCGGGCTGCGCGAGTACGCTGCGGCCGAGGCCATGGTGCCCGACAGCGCCGAGATGATCTACTGGCACGCCGTCGCGCTGGTGAACATGAAGCGAGTCGAGGAATCCTTGCCGCTGTTTCGGCGCGTCTTCGCCCTTGATGCCAACTGGCGCACCCTGACGACGCGGCTGCCGCAGGTCGGGCTTTTGCCGGACGACCGGAAGCTGATCGACCGGATCACCAATGTGCAACCCAGTCGGTGATCGACAAACCAGCGGACCGAGCTTTCAGTGGTTGACCGCCCTGGCGAGCGGCGAGCTCTGCGGGCGCGCAGCGATGCTTCGCAGCGCCTCGTAGATCCGGACGCGGGCGGCCGCCCAGGGCAGCACTTCCGGTCGATATCCGTCGAGTGCCGCGACCACTGCATCGCAATGGTGCGCTGCCCCCGGGTGAGCGACCATGACCACCCTAGGACCGGCGGCAGCAGCAGTGCACGTCGAAAGCCAGTGGCGCAGTAGAACCAGTGCGCGCGGCAATCGGTACGGCATCGAGCGCAACCCACCGTAGGCTTCCTTCTGCGCGGCCATCGCTTCGCGGGCGCAGCTTACCGCTCGCGAGAGCGGCTCGACCGGAAGCTTGTCGATGAAAACGAAGCCGACGCCGGTCTCTGCTTCGCTTCGGTGCCAAAGGCTCCGGCCACCGAGCAGCACTCGCCCGGAGGCGTAGTCTGCATTTCGAGCGCCGTTCCGACGCACCTGCGAGGCCCGCACAGCCTCGATTCCGGACCGCTCCAGGTGCGGTCGTAGGCGACCCTCGATCTGCAGCAGGCGAAGATAGGACGAAAAGAGTCCCATCACTCGACCGCCGAGAAATGCAGCGATCCGGCAGATGCGCGGCGCCGCCCAATCCAAGAACTCCTCGTCGAACGGCCGCGGAGCGTCGCTGACGAGGATCAGCAGAGGTTGGCTCTGGCACCGGTCAGCCGACTCAGGTTGGCCATCTCCGACGCGCTGGTGCTCGACGGTCACCCCCAGGCGATTCAAGATCCACGAGCTCGAGCCGCCGACGGAAAGAGCGGAGGAGATCAGCACCACATTTCGCTCGTGCGCCAGGTCGGCGAATCGTTCTTTGACGTCCAGCGGCTCAGATCGCAGCCTCCATGCGCTCGAGCGCCCGTCGATGGAAGCAAAGAGGCACCGATCGGCCTCGCCTGGAGATGCGAATTCGCTCGCGTCTTGAAGCAGCCGCCCCACTTCGCAGACGGCGCCGAAAATGTCTCGCTCGAGTCCTGGATTGCTCGTGGGGAGCCGAGGCAAAGCCCCCAGCTGCGCTGAAAGCCAGCCGGCGAGGTCGGCCAAATGCATCTTCAGCTCCAACAGCGCCGCCTCCACGGCGGTCCACTGGGCGCCGCCTCTCACCTCGGTCAGCAAGACCTCTCGGCGATGAGGGGTAGTCTCGGGCGGAAAGAGCGCGCGAACGGCGCCGCCCATGCGCTCTGAGTCGAGGGAGAGCACCCGAGTTTTGAGCACGCCTTCGCGAACCCTTTCAGCGGCCGCGTTTTGGCCTACGCACGCACCCAGCTCGCCTCCAAGAGCGGACAACAGACCACCGCGTTCATTAACGCCGAGCATGCGATCGCCCAAGCGACCGAGCGCGACGTCTGTCACCTCGCACGCCATGGCCAGCGAGATCGCACTCTCCAGCTGATGCGCTTCGTCGATCACCAGGTGCTGCGATCGGGGATAGTCAGGCGGCGATTCAGCGACGACCGCCTGCTGCATCACCAAAACCTCTGCTCGCTTCGAGCGGGCCAAGGCGGAGTGAAAGAAACACTGACCGTAGTGCGGGCAGCGCGTGGCCAACGTGGTTGCCCGTTCGGACCGCGCAGCGAACGCCAGTCGCTCGAGGAGTGGATATCGACCCCTGAACCAATAGCTGAGCTGGCTCGATTCGCCCGTCGGGCTTCGCCGAAGGAATGCCCGCAGGTATGCGCGCGGAGCGCGTTCCTCGTAGCTCATGCGCTCGTCCGTCTGGGATGCCTCGAGCGCGCGGCGGCGACACAAGTATTGTTGCTGCTGGGCCAAGAACGCGAGCTCGCGCGAACCTCGAGTGCTCGCAGAGTCCAAGGGGCGCCGCGACTCCGCTTCGAGCAATCGCGCCAACCGACCCTGGCTGCTGGCGGCGACGGTGACCGAGCATCCATTCTTCCTGGCGAACGCGGCGGATGCAGCAGCGCACGCTTCGGGCCGCGCTGCCTCGCGACTCGGCTCTATCGCCGAGACGCCGCGGCTCGCCAGCGCACGCGCCATCCAAACCTCCATCTCGCTCTGCGGTCCTTGCTCGACCTCCTCATTCCAGAGGCGCTCCTGGCCGTCCGGCGCGGCCCCATCGAGCGTCGACTCTGTGCGGCGACAATGCTGAGCCAGCTTGTCGAGTAGATGGACGATCGGCGGCGCGGTCTGCTGCGGGTCCTGAGCGCCGTTCGTCGCCAGGCAGTTGAGGACTTCGGCCACGTCTTCGGCTCGGCCGTCCTCGATGCAGCGATCGAGGGAGCGGCAGAGCATCGCCCACGTATCCTCGCAGTCCTTGAGCGCTCGGTGCGCGGCGCGATCGCCGATCCCGGTCCAGCGAATCATCGATTCCAACGAGTAACTCTGCAGCTCTGGATAGAGGTAGTGGAGCAGCTCGCACGAATCGAGAACCGGGGCGGCGATCTCCGCCAGCAGCTCGGCAAGAAAACCTTGTTCGAAGCTCGCGTTGTGGGCCACCACGGTCCAACCGGACAGCGCGCTTCGCAGCTCGGGGAGGAACGCTTCAAACGGAGGCTGACCGACGAGGTCAACGTCGTCGATTCCGGTCAACCGCCGGATGGAAACCGACAGCGGCGCTGAGGACGCGAACAACTTGGAGATGCGCCCGACGACCCTGCCCTCGTGGACGAAGAGGGCGCCGACTTCGATCACGCGATCGCAGCTCGGATCGAGCCCCGTGGTCTCAAGGTCCACGAAGGCGTGGTGCTGGAAAAGCTCGGCGGCGGTGCCCACGGAGGATGAAATTAGCCTCGTGGTCCGACAGGCCCCTGGGCGTGCTCCTCGCTATCGCCGCTTGGGCGGGCGCGGCCCGAAGTCGACCTCGTCCGGAAGCTCGTTTACGTCCTTGTCCCCCTCGTAGGGGAAGTGGTTGGCCAGTTTCTCCCCGACCTTCCCAATCCCGCGGACGATGCCCTCCGTAAAATCTCCGCGCCGAAAGTGGTCGGACATCGCCGAAGCGATGCTGCTCCAGAACTCGTCGCCGACGTGGCGATGAATTCCCTCGTCGCCCAGGACCACGAAGCGGCGCCGCGACGGAACGATGAAGAACAAAACGCCGTTGCGGCGCTGCGTCGCGGTCATTCCCAGGCGTTCGAACGTTTTCTCCGCCTGGCGCCGGATGTCGCCCCAGAAGAGCGGCGCGATCGAGACGCGGATCTCTCCGGAAGTGCGGTGCTCGGCCGCTCTGATTGCGTCCTCGATGCGCCGAGCGTCGATCGATCTCACGAGTTTTCTAGTTCTCCAGAACATTTCGCTTCGCCCTACCAGGAGCCTGACGCGCCTCCGCCCCCGGAGCTGCCCCCGCCCCCGGAGAAGCCGCCGCCACCTCCTCCCCCGCCGTCGCCCCAGCCTCCACCGCCGCCTCGACCGGAGAACATCGTCGAGAACAGGAACGTTGCCAAGGTTGGGTGCGTGATGAACAAGATGAGCAGTGCCAGCGCGATAAATACGCAGCAAGCGATCTGTAGAGGGCTGGGCTCTTTCGGAGCTGGGGCCCGGCGATAATCGGGCGCAGCAGGCGCTTCGTTGCCCCCGCCGATGATAGAAATCAACCTATCCATGCCCGCGACGATGGCGCCATCGTTGTCTCCGGCGCGAATCCGGGGAACGATGACCTCGCGGATGACCCTGGATGCTGTCGCATCTGGAACTACGCCTTCGAGGCCGTAGCCCACCTCGATACGGAGTTTTCGATCATCGGCGAAAACGAAGAGCGCCAGGCCGTCGTCGATTCCCTTTCGCCCGATGCGCCACGCCTGGAAGGCCGCGTTCGCCCAGTCCTCGATGGGAGTATCGCCCGTCGTTCGGTCGATCCAGACCAGCAGCTGGTGCCCCGTCTGCTTTTCGTAGTTCTCGAGCTTTTGCTCTTCGGCGAGGCGAGTCGCTTGCGAAATGAAATTCGCCTTGTCGGTGACGAATTGAGTCGGCGCGGGAGGAACCCGCACCGAGGCGGCAAACGACGACAACCCAACGAGCAGGCACGCGACGCATGCCCAGCGTACGGCGAGTCGCTCCACGCTTTAGAACTTCACCTTGGGCGCGGTCTCCGCTCCGGCCTGCGCCTTGAAATACGATTTTTCATTGAACCGGCTGCCGAAGAAACTGGCGACGAGAACGGTTGGGAAAGAGTCCCGCTTCGTGTTGAAGGCCTGCGCCGCCTCGTTGTAGCGCTTGCGCTCCACCGCGATCCGGTTCTCCGTTCCCTCGAGTTGAGCTTGGAGGTCGCGGAAGTTCTGGGTCGCCTTGAGGTCCGGGTACTTCTCAACCACCACCAACAGCCGCGACAGAGCCGAGGAGAGCTGGTCCTGCGAGCTCTGGAACTGCTGGAACGCGCCCGGGTCGTTGGGCACCTTGCTCGGGTCCACCATCACCTGTCCTGCCTTGGCCCGGGCTTCGGTCACCGCGGTGAAGGTATCTTTTTCGAAGGCGGCCGCCCCCTTCACCGTCTCCACCAGGTTGGGCACCAGATCGAGCCGGCGCTGGTAGGCGTTTTCCACCTGCCCCCACTGCGACTGAACCGCCTGGTCCAAGGTGACGAGGCTGTTGTACGAGCCGGCGCACGAGAATCCGATCACCACGAGAATCCCGAGCGCGATTATGGCGATCCACTTACCCATGCATTTCCTCCGCGCAATTCACCGACGCAGCCCTGGTTCATGTACCCTAGGCCCCGGAAAAGCAACAGATTGCTCGGCAAGCTTGGAGGTCGCTGCCCAAGTCTGGCAGTGTGAAGCGCCTCGAACGAGGTGCGGTCACATGGCGAACTCGACACCGGTCTTCCAGACGCGCGATGAGATGCCGCAGCGTTACCGGGAGACGCTCGAGCAGATGATGAAGAGTCAGGCCTATCGAGAGCTGGCCGCGGCGAGGATGTTCGGACACGGCCTGCAATTCGTGGATTCGAGCAAATGGCTCAAATTTCTCGTCTGGCACATCGGCGAGGAAACAGAGCACTACCTTGCCGTGGCGCGGATGTACGAGAAGTTCACCGGTGAGTCGGTGGACCCGTGGGTGGCCGAGCGACTGGCGCAAAAGCCGATTCCGTTCGCCCAGTCCTGGTTCGAGCTGGCGATGGCGCAGTTCCTCTACGACCGAGGAGGCTTCTGGCAGCTGCAGGAATACGAGCGCTGCTCCTATCCGCCGTACCGCGAGGTGATCGGCAAAATCATCGACGAAGAGCGCGGACACCAGGGGCTCGGGGAGCGAATCGTCGTTGAGCAGTGCCAGACCGGACGGTATGACGACTGCAAGCAGCCGCTGTTCGAGCGCTGGCTCAAGCTGGGATTGCTTTCCTTCGGCCGCCCGCAGAACGAGGGCAACCGCTACGCGATCGAGGTAGGGCTGAAGAAGCGAGACTCCGGCGCGGTGATGCAGGATTTCATCACCGACCTCAAGCCGGCCGTTCGCCAGTGCGGCCTCGCATTTCCGCCGCCGGCCAGGCTCGGCCTGGAGGTGCCCGACTCGCTCGACTGGGAGATTTAATCAGGCTGAATGGCCCTCGGCGCGCCAGCGGACGATCGCGTGGAGCGGCACCAGCAGCTCGGCATTGTCGTGTCCCAAGACGAGATCGAACGGGCCGACGACTCGCAGGGGCTGGCTCAGCTTCACGCCGTTGCGCAGGACCAGCTCGACAGGGTGGCCCAGGTGATCGGCAAACGGTCGGGGATCGGACACTGCTCGCCGTTCGGGTTGCCGGATGATCGGCGCCGGATCCTGCGCCAGCTTCGGATCGCGCTCGAGCGCGGGAAACATCTTCTCCCAGACTTCCTGCTGCGCGAGGAGGACGACCTGAAGTTTCTCGAAACGGCCGCTGCGCTTGAAGGTGAAGGCGACGCGCTCAACGGATTGCAACACGTCGCGCAGGGTCTGCTCCGCGAGCACCACCGCGAGCTCCGCCTCCTGCTCGATAAGCGACTTGAGCAGCGCGTCAATCGCCTCGCCCGGGATCGCGCTGCGCGCCTGCTTCACCGCCACCTTCTTCTGCGCTTTGGCCTTGCGCTCGAGGAACTCATCGGGAGAAAGCCCGCTCTGCAGCACTCCGAACGCGTCCTCGAATCCGAGCGAAGGGTGCCGCTGCATCAAGTCGTAGACCTGGTCGAATCTTTTGGCCTCTTCGGCGTGCAGCTTTCTCCAAATTCGGCACTTCATCTTTCCTTCGAGCTCGCCCCGGGCGATCCGCGCCGGCACGTGCTCTCGCTTGGCGAGCGCGTTGATCTGCTCCGCGGTGGGAGGCGGCCGGGGCGGCCCCGATCTCCGCGGCGGCCGTCCAGCGGGCGGCTTTCCCATCGCCGCGGGCGGAGCTGACTGCGGCGGTTTTGGCCCCGGCGATACGGCCGGCCGACGGACCACTTCGATTTGAGGACTGCGGCGGGGCTTCTTCTCGTTCACGGTTCGATTCCTGTTCAAGGCTTGGCGGCTGCGCCCTCGCTGCCGTTTAATTTCTCCGTCAGATCAATTTTCCACGCGTTGTTCTTGCGGACCATGGATACCTGCTGGGTGTGACCGGCGGCGGTGGCGCCCAGGACAGCGCGGTCGCCATCCTGGCGAAGGACCTTGACCTCGGTCAGGGGCTCAGGTCGCGGCGCGCTCGAAAACGCCAACGATGCGGGATCGTCCTTGATCGCCCCGCCCGAGGCGGCGGCGATCTCCTTCGCCCTCGCGGCCAACCTTTGCTGCGTCTCCGGCGAGAGGGCAGAATAGGCCACCTTCCAGTCCGCGCGCTGAACGGCTTTGCTGAAGGACGTGTACACCTCCGCCGGGCTGTCCGCGCGCGACTTGTCGCACGCGGCGAGCGCAGTCAGCGCCGAGATCGTCAGGGCCAGTCGCACGGACGGTATGTACTTCAAAACGCCGCGCAGTCCAGCGGACTTTCTTCAGCCTTCAAACTGGCGAACGCTGTTCTTTCCAGCCCACTTGGCGGCGTAGAGAGACGCGTCCGCCGCTCGAAGCAAGCCCTCGTGGCTCTCGATCGCCGGGATGGGGAAGGAGGCGACGCCAATCGATACCGTGCAGCGGATGGCGCTGCTTTGACCCAAGGCGGAGCGGTGCTCCAGCTGCAGGGCGGCGATCGCCTGCCGAATCCGCTCTCCCACTCGAAGCGCTTGGCGCGGACCGGTCTCCGGCAAGAGGGCGACCAGCTCTTCGCCTCCGTACCGCGCGAGCAGATCCACGTCCCGCAACAGCTGGCTGGCCATTTTTGCGATCTCGCGCAGCACCCGATCGCCGACCGCGTGGCCGTAGGAGTCGTTGATCGCCTTGAAGTGGTCGATGTCGAGCATCAGGCAAGAGAGCGGAGCGTGGTAGCGGTCTGCTCGCGCGAACTCCACCGCCAACCGCTCTTCGAAATACCTTCGGTTGAAAAGGCCGGTCAATGGATCCGTGCGCGAGAGGGCGAGCAGCTCCTTCTGCTTTTCCTCCAGCTCCCGGTTTCTTTGAACCAGGGTGTCCTGCAGCGCCTTGAGCCGCAGCATCGACTTCACCCGAGCGGAAAGCTCAGCCGCGTCGAACGGCTTGACCAAGAAGTCATCCGCTCCCAGCTCAAGCCCCTCGATCTTCCCCACCGCTTGCCGCGCGGTCATCAAGATGACCGGGATGAACCCGAATCCGGTTTCGCGTTGGTTGGCTTTGACGATCCGACACACCTCCACGCCGCCCAGCCCAGGCATTTCGACATCCATGATTACCAAATCCGGCCGATGGTCGCGGATCGCGGTGAGCGCCGCGCTTCCGTCCGCCGCGTCGAAGAACTGATAGCCGTGCGCAGCCAAAGCGGCCTGCACCAGCTGCACCACCGCCCGGTCGTCGTCGACGATGAGAACCTTCCAGCGGCGGTTTTCTTGCGTGGATGAAGACGTGCTTGGTGAGTCTGGCGAGTCGTTCGGCACCTGCATCCGTTTTGAATCCTGTCCCCCGCTGGAAACTGCGTTCTTCTACCGAACGCCGATCCTCTCGTCCAATGGCAGACCGCGGTCGAATGTAAGTACTTGTCGCTGTGCAGTCGGCGCAGGCCTGGCGTGGAGGCCGCCCGACTCCTTTATCAAGCTCGTTTTTCGGGCAGAATGGGTATTGCCGATGATTCAGATGTTCCACGTCTACAAGGCCTACGCGAATGCGCCGCCGTGCTTGAGCGATGTGACCCTGCAAATCGAGAAAGGCGAATTTGTCTTCGTCACTGGACCTTCCGGAGCAGGCAAGACGACGCTGCTGAAGTTGATCTTTTGCGCCGAGCGGCCGACCGACGGGCAGGTTTTGGTCGAGGGCCGCAACCTCAGTCGCATCAAAAGCTCGGCCATTCCATTTCTTCGGCGCAACATCGGAGTGGTGTTCCAGGATTTCAAGCTCCTCACCCATCGCACGGTCGCAGAGAACGTCGCCTTTACGCTTCACGTATTGGGCGTCTCCAAGGTCGAGTGCGAGGAGCGGGTGAGAAAGATGCTCAAGCGCGTCGGCCTGGCGCACAAGGCGGACTGTCTTCCGCAGCGGCTCTCGGGCGGCGAGCAACAGCGGGTGGTGATCGCCCGGGCGCTGGTGAACGAGCCAACGATCTTGCTGGCCGACGAGCCAACGGGGAATCTCGATCCCGAGCTCACGGTGGAGATCATGGATCTGCTCTGCGGCGTCAACGTCCGGGGCACCACGGTGGTGGTGGCGACACACGACGCGAGCTTGCTCGCCCGCTATCGGAAGCGGACCATCCGCCTGGATGGCGGATTCGTGGCGTTCGATCGAAATGAGCTCAAAGAACGGGTTTGGATGGCCGCCGGATGAGAGCTCTGGCGAAGACGGCCTACTTCTGGAAATCCGCCGTTCAGGGTGTCCAGCGGACGCCACTGATTCACCTGTTGGCGGTGATCACCATAGCGATCGTCTTGCTTGCAGCGGGCCTGGTGCGCAGCAGCGTCCAGCTGCTCGATTCGCTGACTGAGACGATCGGAGGCGACGTCGAGCTCACCATTTACCTAAAGGAGGGCGCCACGGAATCGGACGCGGCAGACGTCGCGCGCACGCTGGAGTCCCGAACGCGCGGTTCGGCGGTGGTCGTCTCGCCGCAGGCCGCCCTGGCCCGCCTTCGCGCGGAGCTTCGCGGCGTCGGTGACGTGCTGACGGACTTGCCGTCGAACCCGCTTCCGTACTCGGTTCAGCTGCGCGTTGCGCCCGGCTTTCGAACCACCGACGCGCTCCGGTCGCTTGCCGCCGAGGCGAAGGCGATGCCGGCGATCCAGGATGCCGATTACGGCGAGGAAGCAGTCGCGCGGCTCGCCGCCATTGCTAGGGCGGTGCGCTATGCCGGGCTCGTCGGATTCACGGTGATCGGCTTGGCGACGGTGTTCATCGTTGCGGCCACGCTGCAGCTCGCGATCTACGCCCGCAGGGATGAGATCGAGATCCAAAAGCTGGTGGGAGCCACCGATCGCTTCGTCAAAGCGCCGTTTCTCGTTGAAGGCGCGCTTCAGGGATTGGTCGGCGCGGCTTTGGCGCTGGCCGCGCTCTGGGCATTTTCGGCGTTGGTCGGGCCAAGGCTTCAGCTGCTGTTCGCGTTCGTCCTGCGCCCGGGAACAGAGCTGTCGCCGAATCCATCCGTCGCCTGGGAGCTGTTGCTGGCCGGCTGCGCACTTGGATTGAGCGGAAGCTTCGTCGCCGTCGGGCGCCTTCTAAGGACATGAGCCGCATCGCTACCTTCGCGGCGGGCGCGGCGATTCTCTGCGGCGCGATCTCATCGAGGACTGCGTCCGGCGAGGATCTGCAGCAGGAACGGGCCGCGGTTCGCGACCAGCTGTCCGCCGAACGGGCTGCGTTGACGGCGGCGAGGGAAAAGAAGGTGCAGGTGCTCGAGGCGTTGGAGTTTACCGAGCGGCTGGCGCGTGCTTCCCGAGCGCGGGCCCGGGCGCTCGATCTTGAGCTGACTGCTCTTGGCGGCCGGATGGAGTTCGTTCGCCGCGAGCGAGAAGCGGCCCGTCTCGAGCTGTCGCAGCAGTTGCAGCGGATCCAGCCTCGGTTGTTCGTTCTTTACCGCCTAACGCGCGAGCATCCGCTCAAAGCGCTGCTGTCCGCAGCCGATTTCTCCTCGCTGATCTGGCGCTGGCGCGCGGTGACCGGTCTGCTCTCGCGGGACTTGCAGGCGCTCCGCGAGGCGAAGCGGCTGGCGGACTTCGAAAGCACGCTGGCCTCGGAGCTGGAAGGGCTGGACAAAGACCTCGGCCAGTGGCGCGAGGTTTCGGCCGCCCACGCTCGCGAGGCCGCCATTCGCAAGCGCGAGCTGACCCAGGTCGTGGCCGCCCTTACCACGGACGCCGTCGAGTCGAAGCGAATCATCGCTGAGCTGGAAGAACAGGAGCGCGCGCTGACCAAGTTGATCAAGGCCCTGCAGATGGCGCGGTCGTCGGGTTTTCCCGCGCTGAAGGGCCGCCTTCCGCTGCCGACGGAGGGAATCGTCGAGGTGGGCTTCGGCAAGGTGGTCAATCCGAAGTTCAACACGGTTACCGTGCAAAAGGGTTGGGACATCCGCGCCGACGAAGGCTCGCCGGTTCGAGCCATCGCCAAGGGACAGGTCGTTTACACCGGTTGGTTGCGCGGCTACGGGAACGTCCTCATCGTCGACCACGGCGGCGGCTTTCACTCGTTGGTCGCTCACCTCGCGTCGTTTTCGCGAGCTGCAAGCGAATCGGTCGAGCCCGGAGATATGGTGGGCACGGTCGGGGACTCGGGCTCGCTCAAGGGAGTCTACTTGTACTTTGAGATTCGACAGGACGGAGAGGCAGTCGACCCCGCTCAATGGATTCAGGACCGCGCCTCCGGCCGGTCGCGGAGTCGGGGCGGGCGCTAGTTGGATCTTCTCGGCGTCCTTCACCAGAGCTTGCGGCGCGGATTGGTGAAGCGCGGCGCGAAGTCCACCAGCCGCCAAATCCTCGGCCACCGGATCCATTATTACGAGCTGGAAGGAAAAGGGACCGGAGCGCCCGTGCTCCTCGTGCATGGGCTCGGCGGTTCGTCGAACGGCTTCTACAAGATTCTCTTCCGGCTCGCTCGAAGGTTCTCGCGGGTCTTCGCCATCGATCTTCCCGGCCACGGCTTTTCTCCTCCCGCGCAGCCCCCGACGACGCTTCGCCGGAACTTCGAAGTGCTCGCCGCTTTCTGCGAGCAGGTGGTTGGAGCGCCCGTATTCGCGATCGGCAACTCACTCGGGGGTGGTCTCTGCCTGGCGCTCGCCAGCGAAAGACCCAAACTGGTGCGTGCTCTGGGTCTGTTGGCCCCCGCCGGCGCGCGGTTGGGAGAGGAGCAACTGGCGGAGATTTCCGCCGCGCTCCAAGTCCGGAACTCGGCTCAGGCGAGGGCGCTGACCCGCCGGTTGTTCCATCGAGCGCCGCTCGTTTCGCTGGTGTTCGCGTCGCTGATGCCCGGAATGTACGGCACGCCGACCGTCCGCGGGCTCCTCGCTGGCCCGGACGCGAAAGGATTCCTCTCCCCCGAGACACTGCAGCGCGTCACCGTTCCCACGCTGCTTCTGTGGGGAAAGAGCGAAAGGCTTCTTCCCTTCGAAGCGGTCGAGTACTTCCGCCAGCATCTGCCCCCGGAGGCGAAGATCGAAATCATTGAGGGCTTCGGCCACGTTCCCCAGCTCGAGCGTCCGAGGGAGCTGACCTCGCGGCTGAACCGTTTCGCGGACGAAGCCCAACTTTAGGCTCGCCGCCTTCGCCGAGGATGCAGGTGGGAGTGCACCGAGGCGACTCTCCCCTTACAATCCGGCAGAGCCTCTCCAAAGGACAAATCGTGCCAAGAACAGTCGTTGGTTATGTGCGGGTGGGCGCGGCGTTGATGCTGCTTTCGCTCGTGTTCAGTCGCAGCGCGCTCGCCGGTCGCGACGATGAAACGTATAAGCAGCTGGAGCTCTTCGCGCGCGTTCTCTCCTACGTGCAGAACAACTACGTCGAGCGCGTGCCGGAGCAGCAGCTGATCTACGGCGCGATCAAAGGGATGCTGGAGACGCTGGATCCGCACACCGTCTTCATGCCTCCGGAGCTCTTCAAGGAGATGAAGATCGACACCTCGGGTGAGTTCGGCGGCCTGGGGATCGAGGTCGCCAAGAAGAGCGACGCGATCGTCGTCATTTCGCCCATCGACGACACTCCCGCTGCGCGCGCGGGAATTCGCGCCGGAGACGAGATTGTGTCGATCGACGATGAAAGCACGAAGGGGATGGACCTGGGCTGGGTGATCGAGAAGCTCCGAGGCCCCGCGGGAAAGAAGATCGTGCTGCGCATCATGCGCCAGGGTTTCAGCGCTCCGCGGGAGATCGCCGTGATCCGCGATCACATCCGCATCAACCCCGTCGACGGTCAGCTCTACGAAGGCATTGCTTACGTGCG
The DNA here is from genome assembly GCA_035262305.1 of Myxococcaceae bacterium. GTDB lineage: Bacteria > Myxococcota > Myxococcia > Myxococcales > Myxococcaceae > DATFTC01. The sequence continues at coordinate 21,035 of DATFTC010000171.1, forward strand.
GGTGAAGAATTTCCAGGAGCGCACCGACGCCTATCTGCACAAGGAGCTGGATCGACTTCGCGCTCTCAACAACGGCTCGGAGCTGCGCGGGGTGGTGCTCGACCTGCGCAACAATCCGGGAGGGTTGCTCGACCAGGCGGTCGCGGTCAGCGATCGATTCCTGCCCGGGAATTTGACCATCGTGACCACGCGCGGGCGCGACGGACACAATACCACCGAAGAGCGGAGCAAAGATCGCGACACCGAGAAACCTTATCCTTTGGTGGTGCTGGTAAACAGCGGCAGCGCTTCGGCCTCCGAGATCGTCGCTGGGGCGCTGCAGGACCACGGGCGAGCAGTGGTGATGGGGACGCCGACGTTTGGCAAGGGCTCGGTCCAGACGGTCATCGAGCTTGAGGACGGCTCGGGTCTGAAGCTGACGATCGCGCGCTACTACACGCCCAAGGGTCGCTCGATTCAGGAGCGCGGAATCATCCCCGACTTCATCGTCGGCGAGGCGCCCGGCCCGACCGCGCTGTCCAAAGAGCCCCCGCGCGAGAAGGACCTGCGCCGGCATTTCAAATCCGAGGACGCGGCCCGAGAACCGCCGGCGCCAAACATCCCGCCCAATCTCAAAGATTGGGCGGCGACGCAAAAGCTCAGCGACTATCAGCTCAAGGTCGCGCTCAATTACGTGAACACGCTCGCCCCTCGGACATCGTCATCCAGCCAACGCCAGGTTCGAGCCGAGTAGCGCTGCTTCTTTGAGCTGCGGCTAATCGTTTGACAGCGCTGGACTGGCTACCTATTGTCCGACGACTCAAGCAACAAAGATGAGAAAACCCCTGGAAATTTGGGGGCCTGAGTACTTGGAAGAGGAAAGGAAGGCCGAATCCACGGGTTCGGGCGGGGCTTCTCGGATGGCCGAGTGCGCCTTATCTCGGTCAAGCAGGATGCGCGCGCCACCGTGGAGGGGTTGTCGCAAGAGATGACCACCGTCGAGATTCTCTTTCTAGGTGTCTATTTCAGCGTGCTGTGCGTGCTGGCGGTCTACGGTTCCCACCGTTACCGGATGGCGTACCTGTATTACCGGCACAAGTTCAAGCTGCCGGTTCCCAAGGGCCGGCTGGCGCGGCTTCCGCGGATTACGGTCCAGCTTCCCATCTACAATGAGCGCTACGTGGTCGAGCGGCTGGTAGATTCGGTGTGCCGAATCGAGTACCCGCGAGACCTGCTCGAAATTCAGGTCCTGGACGATTCCACGGACGAGACCTCGGCGATCGCGCGCGCGAGCGTGCAGCGGAATCGCCAGCGCGGCTACGACGTCACCTATCTGCGCCGGGGCAGCCGCCACGGCTTCAAGGCCGGCGCGCTCGAGTACGGTCTGGCCCGGGCGCAGGGCGAGTTCATCGCCGTGTTCGACGCCGACTTCGTGCCGGCTCCGGATTTCTTGCAGCGCACGGTGCCGTTCTTCGCCGACGAAAAAGTGGGAATGGTGCAGGTCCGCTGGGGCCACCTCAACCGTGAGTTTTCGATCCTGACCCAGGCCCAGTCGATATTTCTCGACGGCCACTTCATCATCGAGCACACGGCGCGAAATCGATCGGGTTGCTTCTTCAATTTCAACGGCACCGCCGGAATCTGGCGCCGCACCGCGATCGACGATGCCGGCGGATGGCAGCACGACACGCTGACCGAAGATCTCGACCTCTCCTACCGCGCTCAGCTTCGCGGTTGGCAGTTCGTATTCCTGCCCGAGGTCATCTCGCCGGCGGAAGTGCCTGTCGACATGAACGCCTTCAAGAGCCAGCAACATCGATGGGCGAAGGGCTCGATCCAAACGGCGAAGAAGCTGCTCCCCACCATCCTGCGCAGCAGCCTTCCCTTCGCGGTGAAGCGCGAGGCCTTTTTCCACCTCACCAACAACATGGCCTACCTGCTGATGGTGTTGCTCTCGGTGCTGATGCCCATCTCGATGGTGGTGCGATTCAAGCACGGCCTCTACGAGACTCTTTTTCTCGATCTTCCATTCTGCATCTCCGCCACCGCGTCGGTGTGCTTCTTCTACATCGCTTGCCAACGCGAGCAGGGGCTCAGCTGGTGGGATCGGATCAAGTACCTGCCCTTCGTGATGAGCATCGGCATCGGCTTGGCGGTCAACAATGCGACTGCGGTGGTCGAAGCCTTGCTCAATCAGCATTCCGGCTTCACCCGCACGCCGAAGATCGGCGTGGAGGGGAAGGCGGTCAAGCCGGAGGTCAGCGAGAGCTACCGCGGCCGCCGAAATCTCTTGCCGGTGGTAGAGCTGTTGTTCGGCCTTTATTTCACCGGCGCCCTGTGGTTCGCGATCGACTCCGAAATCTACACGTCGGTCCCCTTCCTCATCTTGTTCCAGGTCGGTTTCCTCTACGTGGGCGTGATGAGCGCGCTTCAGGGCAATCGAGTGGGGCGATTGCTCTGGGACCGCCTGCCGGCGGCGGCAAAGCAGGCGCAGCGCGCAGTGTAGCTGGCGCTTCTTTGCGATTTCCTGCTACTCCGGCGAGTCCGAGCCTGCATCGCCCGGGCCGGCAGGCGGCGGGCCGGAAATCCGGATCAGCCGGTGCTCCGCCATCATCCAGTGATCGCCGGCCAGCGAAGGGCGGCAGTTCTCCGGCGCAACGGCATTGCTCATGGCGGATCTCAAGAGCAGCCCGCCGTCTTCGCACCGCACCAGCTCGGTGGGAAAGTCGACTGAACAGCTCAAGCCCGAGATCACGTAGACCACCGCCCGAGTTTGGCCGACGAATCCGTTGGCCGTCCTCGATAGGGTCACGGAGATGGGGTTCGAATCCGGCTTGCTCACACCCGCGTCGCCCTGCCGTTCCACCGCCATCGACAGCGTGCCTCCATCGTCTGCGGCGAGATAGTTGAAAGTCGGGTTGAGCGCAGCGACGTAGGTACCCGAGAGATCGCTCAGGCATCCGCTGGGGACGCGAATCACCGGCGGCGGCGCAGGCGGCGGTGGACTGGGGCCGGGAGGCGCTTTACGGATGCATGCGACCCAGCCGACAAAAAAGGCCAGGCCAAGCGAAGCCCACCTGAAGCACGCCCTTCTCAAGCGCTTTGCGTTGTACGCAGCAGCTTCTCGGACGTCAATTTACAGTTTCTTCGGCAAACAGCGCCTCGACGAATTCGCGCGGATTGAACGGGCGCAAATCGGCCACCTTCTCACCCACGCCCACCCAGGTGACCGGAATCTTCAGCTCGTCGCAGATGCCGATGATGACCCCTCCCTTGGCGGTGCCGTCCAGCTTGGTGAGGGCGATCTCGGTGACGCCCACCACATCCAGAAACTGCTTTGCCTGGGCGATTGCGTTTTGACCGGTGGTCGCGTCGAGCACGAGCAGCACCTCGTGCGGCGCGCCGGGAAGCGCCTTGTCCATCACCCGCTTGACCTTCTTCAGCTCCTCCATCAGCGGAACCTTGGTGTGAAGTCGGCCGGCGGTGTCGGCGATCACCAGGTCGGCGTTTTCCTGGCGCGCCTTCTTGATCGCGTCGAACACCACCGCGCCCGGATCCGCGTTGTCCGGTCCTTTCACCAACTCCGCCTTCGCCCTGTCTGCCCAGACGTCCAGCTGCTCGGTTGCCGCGGCGCGAAAGGTGTCGCCGGCGGCGATGATTACCCGCCGCCCCTGCTGCGTCGCCTTCGCCGCCAGCTTGCCGATGGTGGTCGTCTTGCCGGAGCCGTTTACGCCGACGACCATGATCACGTGCGGCGGTCCCCCTGAATTTTGCGAGCCGGGAGCCGGCAGGCTGACGATCCGCTCGACCTCGTCGCGAATGACCGCTTTCAGCTTGTCCGCGCTGGACAGCTCATTGCCCTTCGCCTTGTCGCGAGCCAGCTGCACCAGATTCGCTGCGGTCTTCACGCCGATGTCGGCGGTGAAGAGAATCTCTTCGAGCTGCGCCAGCACGGACTCGTCGACGCGCTTCGGCTGACCGAAGAAGGAATTCAGCCGGGACATGAAGCCCTCGGTTCGCGTCTTGCCCAAGCCCTGGGCGAGCGTCTGCCCAGCCTGCGCTTCGATCCGCCGCTGCTCTTCTTCGCGCGCTCGCCGCGCCAGCTCCTCTTGCTCCTCGCGCGCCTTGCGGGCGGATTCTCGGCGGAGCCGCTCCTCTTCTTCCCGCTCGAGCTGGTGCCGCTCTCTCGCCTCGCGCTCGGCGGCTTTTTTGGCCCGGTATTCTTCGCGCTTGGCTTGCTCCTCGCGCTCTTTCAGCGCTCGGGCCTCGGAATCGAGGCGCGCTTTGGTCGCGGCGTCGGCCGCAGCTTTCGCCGCGTCGGCCACCTCTCGCCTTTCTTTGGCCAGCTGCTCTGCTTCGCCGCGCGCTTGCTCCGCCTGGCGACGCCGCTCCAGCTCCGCAGGCGAGGCTGGCAGCTCGATGCGCGGCTGCAGCTTCTCCTCCGGCAGCGCGGGCAGCTCGGGCGGCCGCTCGCGGCGCCTGCGCGCCCGGACCGCTCGCCGCCAGAGGATGAGAGCGACCAGAAGCAGGACAATCGCCGCGGCGATCGCCAGGCTGAGCACCAGATGGCTCTGCGCCCATTCCGAGATCTCGTGGGACGGCACAAGCGGCTTGACCTGCCCCCAAATGCGCTCTGGAATGGCGGGTAACATCATCGTCTTCGCATACAACAGACCGCGCGGCCTTGCCTATTGCGCGCTTGAATCTGGCTCCGCCCGGTCAGTGGGGTCTATAAATCGATCGATGCGTCTGGCTCTGTGCGGTGCTGCGCTGCTCGTCGTCGGCTGCATCGTTGAAGCGCCGGGCGGAGACAAGTCTCCGGAGCGGGCACGCGCGGTGGTGCGCGAGGTGCCTCCGCTTTCGTCGACGCTCGGCGCGAACCTCGACGGCAAGGTCGAGCTTTCGGCGGCGAGCATCGAGCCGGGCCGAGTCGGGCCCGGCGAACAAGGCAAGGTGACGCTCTACTTCAAGGCTCTGGACGACCTGGAGAAGGAGTACGTGGTTTTCGTGCACGTCGAGGATGCCGATGGCCGGGGCTTTCGTTTGAACCTGGACCACCGGCCGGCGTCCGGAACCTATCCCACGACGAAATGGCGCAAGGGAGAGACGGTGAAGGATGAATTCCCGCTCCAGGTGCCACCCGGCATTGCCGTCCGGCGGCTGAATGTGTGGGCCGGCCTATGGGAGCCGCAATCGGACGTACGGCTTCGGCTGCGCAATCCGGACGCCGTGCGCAACGACGGAAACAATCGCGTGCTGGTGGCGCAGGTGCCTGTACAGTGACCAAGGTCGGGACGCCGAGCATGTATCGAACGACGCGGAGCTGGCCGAACTGGTTCAAGAGGTCGAGGAGCGCATCTCGCGCGAGCACACCCCGTGGCGCGCGCGCAGCGGTTGAAACGTACTCGACTCGAGATCCATGCGGGCACCGGGCGATTCGGCTCGAGTAAAGTCAGCTTCGGACGTTCCGTGACATTCCGGTCATGAGCGCATTGGGAACCTCAGAATTCCGACGCGCACCTAGTACTTCGCTGCGGGAACATGGCAGCACGCCAAAGCACGCGACTTGCAATGATCCAGTCAGTTCGTTGAGGAGGCGGCTGAAATTGTGCTGCCAACCGCGTTTCGCTCACATTCGATGGCGGTCTGTGCTGCTGGCAGGACTGTTTGGTTTATTCGTTTGCAGGTCCCGCCCGGCGTTCTGCCAGAATCCGGGGAGCCCGACGACGGGTCCAACGGAACTCAAAGCGTCAACAATCCGCGGTCTAGAGTTTGGATTTAGAGCAGGTTACGGCTTCAATCTCAGTAAATGCGAGGGGTGCGGTGACCCTGTTAAGCTCATTCCGCTCTGGGCGGACCTCGGGTATCGAATACATCCGAATTGGTACGTAGGTGCGTTCTTTCAATATGCAATCCTGCAATTTCCCGACTCTTGCCAACACTTCGCTTCCCCAGTGAGCTGCTCTGGGAATGACCTACGCTTTGGCGTGAATGTCCACTACCATCTTCGGCCCAATCGAAGGCTGGACCCCTGGGCAGGAATTGGTGCCGGTTATGAAATTGCCCACTGGGAGACGATGTATTCGCGCGACACTTATTCCGTCGAATTCAGTGGATTCGAGTTGAACCTGCAGGTCGGCCTTGACTGCCGAGTCTTCCGCACCACGGCCGATCGCACACTTCCGCTTGGCATCGGACCCTTTGTGGCGTTGACAATCGCTCAATATTCAAACGAGTCTGCGAAACTGTCCGGGTACAGCAAGACTCATGAATGGCTGATGCTCGGAGTTCGAGGAGTGTTCGACCTGATTCTGGATTGAAATGGCCGACTCAGTTACCGTCAAACCGTAGGCATCACACTGTAGCGGGTCGCTATTTCACACCGGTCAAAACGGTGCGGTACTTGATCGCTGTGCCATTCATGAACCCTCCCTTAGTGGGAGAGAAGTCCGGGTAACGATGACTGCATCAGCGCCGAGTGCGCACGCTTTTGCGCGCATCGCGTTTTGAAGCTGCCACGGGGTGTAATCACCTATATTGCCATAGCCATCAGTCGGTGCGCCGACGTGCAAGGCGGCTATTTCGTCGTATGGCTGGTCAACTTTCGTTCGAAAAAAATTGAGCTTGCAGTCTGATGGACAAAACAGCAACCACAGGCTCGAGAGGATGCGAAAAAGCGAGATCCGGCAAATCCATTCGCTGCCTTGTTTACAGACTCAGCAGAAGACGAGGGCGGCGCCGGTGGCGAGCGATGCTTCGCACCCTCGGATGAGTCGAAGACAACTGAACGCTTCGACCCCGTAACGCTTCCAGCTCGCGTCGGTTCGATCTGGCTGATCGGCCGCGCCCCACAGCTCATCGCTCTCGTGGTCCAAATCGGTCGGAAGTTTTATAGCGGCTGCGAGCCGCCGACACTCCTCGAGCAGCCTCGGAGCCGATCCCACCATGGCACCAGCGATCTTCATCTGCTCGTCTGGGTAGAGCACGGACGAGAAATCCTGCGGTAGGTAGTAGCCCTCCGCATCGCTATGCATCATGAGGTGCTCGAACTGAAGCTTGTCCTGCTTGTTCCGCAAAAGACGTGCGAGAAACCCTTGTGAGCCGCTCGCGAGCGCGTAATATCGCTCGACGATCGGGTCCTTTGAGGCGTCACTATTGACTGGATCTGGAAGAGGACCCCCGAGCGCTAGGTGCGCAGCGAGACGCCGTAGGCGATGGAGTCCCGAGTAGCCCCACATTTGACACGAGAAGACCTGCTCCTCGAGAAGATCCTCTGGCTCCCGATGTTGTTCGAGTCCTGAATCGAGCAGGAACTGATTCAGACGCTGAAACTCTTCACGGAGGTGCTGATACGCCTCAGGATCATTGCGCTTCAGGTCGGCGACGATTCCCACCTCGATGTCCAGACCCATGACATCCACTCCCCATCATCTTCCCCAATGGCTCGATTCTCCAGTGACGCTCGCTAGCGTTGGATCCGTTGGCTCACTGCCAA
>DATFTC010000172.1:0-5925 GCA_035262305.1 Myxococcaceae bacterium
TCACCGTTGTTCTGTACGAGGCCTTCGCCGGCGCCAGCGCGCCGCTGGAGGCGCGCAAGGCCAAAGAGGCATCCACGCCCACGCTCGCGACTCGCTACCATCCCTCCCAGGATGCGTTTCTAAAGGCAACGCTCACTGGGACGGTGACGCGCGATGGGTTGCGTGTCCGCGACGCCGTCGTTTTTCTCGAGGCGCCCCCGCCGGGGATGCCGGTCGAGCACCCGCGATCCGTGGAATTGGTCATTGAGGGAGCGAAGTATCCGGAAGCCGTCTACGTCGTCAGGCGATCCGATTCGCTGGTGATCATCAACCGCGATGCCACGCTTCATACCGTTCGCTTCGCGATCGGCGGTCGAGCACACTCGAGCCAACCCCTTCCGCCTTCCCCCACTCCTCGGGCTCTTGTCCTGCCTGCCCCGGGACTGTACCGACTTAGCTGCGCGAACCACGGCTCGGAATCAGCTTGGCTGCTCGTCCTGGATCACCCGTACGTCACGCGAACGGATGAATCGGGCCTCTTCACGCTCAAGGACGTCCCCCTCGGCGAGCTGAACGCGACTGCGATCGCCGCGTTCGAAGAGGGCTTGCTTCGCGGCAGCATCCGAACGGCAGTCGGCCAAGCAGGCTCAGCAACAACAATTCCACTCGGTGCGAAGGTGGTCGCCACCGCCTTTGAAAGGAAACCATGAAACGATGCAGCGCGATTTTCGCGGTCTTCGTCGCCGCCGGGTGCGCGGATGTGACGTGGGGGCCGGAGCAGCTCGGTCAGGGCAAGGGATCAGCTCGCGCCGCGTCCCTGGAGCAGGGGCGAAAGACATACGCCACGTATTGCATCGGATGCCATGGGGAGTCGGGCGACGGAAATGGCGCCGCCGCGCGGTTTCTCAGTCCCAAGCCGCGCGACTTCAGGATTGGCCGCCTCAAATTCGCATCCGTAGCTGCGGGCTCTGCGCCCCGAGACGAGGATTACCTGCGCGCCATCAATCGAGGTCTCGCCGGAACGGCGATGCCTGCGTTCGATCTTCTCAACGAGGATGGGAAGCGATCTCTCGTCGTCTACGTTCGCAGGCTGCAGACCGGTGAGCCGGAGCCGGCGGCCGCACCGGTGCCAATCCCGGAGGACCCTTGGCAGGCAGAACCGGCGAAAGGGGTTGCCGAAGGTCAGCGCCTGTATCACGGAATGGCCTCCTGCTTCAGCTGCCATCCCGCCTATGTTCTCAAGCCGCAGATGGCCGAGTACCTCAAGTCGTATGGAATTCCCCTTGAGGGCGATTTTCGGGACCACCTCTACGATGCGGTCCCGAAGGAGAGCGAATGGGGGGCGGACATCACGCCTCCGAATTTCCTCGCCGATCGGGTGAAAGCCGGGTCGACGCGCGAGGACCTCGTTCGCACCATCGCCGCAGGTGTCGGCGGAACCGCAATGCCATCCTGGGGCGGGGCGCTCACTCCCGAGCAGCTCTGGGGATTGACCTACTACGTCGAGTCCCTGGTTGCGATTCGGGGAACCGCGGAAGCCCAAAGAATTCGCAACACGCTTTTGTCCCAACCCATTTTCATCCCGAAGCCTACGCCGTAAACAAATGTTGCAACAATTCGCAGAGGAAAAATGAGCGCCATCTCTCCCGCCGTTCCGCTGGCCCCAAGTCGCACAACCGGGCGGCCGCTTGTCGAGCGACCCGTCATCAAGGCGCACTTCATCGCCGCCTTTGTCTTCTTCTTCGCCTCGCTGTTCAGCGGGTTGTTCTTTGCCCTGCAGTTCAGCCGCATCTATCCATTTCCAGGCGTCGAGCTGCTCTCGCCCGGTCGGCTGAGAATGATTCACACCAACGGCATCGCCTACGGCTTCTTGATGAATGCGTTCATCGCATTGATGTATTGGATTGTCCCTCGGGTCACCGGTCAACCCGTCTTGAGCCGGAAGCTCTCCTGGTTCGTGTTTTGGGTGTGGCAAGCGATCGTCGGCGTGGCGGCGATCGGCATCCTCGGCGGCCGCGCGCAGGGCATCGAGTGGGGCGAGACACCCACCTTTGTCGATCCATTCGTGCTGATCGGCGGCGCTTTCTTGGCGGCGAACATCGCCACCCCGATTCTCAAGGTTCGCGACAAACCGCTCTACGTCACCCTTTGGTACTTCAGCGCGATGCTGGTCTGGCTCCCGCTGACCTACGCGATGGGCAACTTCGTTCCCCAGTACTTCGTCCCAGGAGCCGGGGGAGCGGCGATCACCGGCTTGTTCATCCACGATCTCGTCGGGCTGACGGTCACCCCGCTCGGCTGGGGAATGATGTATTACCTCGTTCCCGTCATTCTGAAGAAGCCAATCTGGAGCCACACTCTTTCATTGGCCGGATTCTGGGGCCTGGCATTTTTCTATCCGCTGAATGGAGTGCACCACTTCTTTTGGAGTCCCATTCCGATGTACGCGCAATACGGCGCGGTGATGTCGACAATTGCCGTCGAGATCGTCGTGTTCACGGTGATCGTCAATTTCTTCATGACGCTGCGCGGCCGCGGGGACGCCCTGCGGACCGAGCTTCCGATTCGCTGGTTCTTTTCGGGAATGGCGATGTACTTCCTCACCTGTCTTCAGTGCGCATTCCAGGCGACGCTGACGGTTCAGAAAGTGATTCATTTCAGCGATTGGGTGGTGGGGCATGCGCACCTGGTGATGTTTGGCGTATTCGGTTCCTGGATCCTCGGCGCCACGGTCTACGTTTGGCCGAAGGTGACGGCGCGGGGGTGGTGGAGCGAGCGGTTGAACTATTGGAACTGGTGGCTGTCCACGCTGGGCATCTTGGTGATGTTCTTTGATCTGATGGCCGCGGGGCTGGTGCAGGGCTATTTGTGGCAAAACCTCGCCCCCTGGGAGCAATCGCTGATCGCCTCGATGCCGTTCTGGCACATCCGTACCATTTCCGGAATCGCGATCATCACCGGCCAACTGCTGCAGGCCTTCAACATGTGGATGACGGCTCGGAGCGCGGCGCCCGAGTCCGCCCTGGGTGCGGCTTCTCAGCCCGCGCTCGTTTGAAGACGGGAGGTTCTACTTGGAGAAGCTCAAATACATCTTGTTCTTCGCCGGGCTGTGCTGCTTTGCGCTGGCCGGCATCTTGAGCGCTGTGCTGCCGGTGGCGCATCTTTCGCGCATTCCATACCAGAAGCTGGAGCAGTTGGTCACTGCGCCGAGCTACGAATTTCTCGACTTGGCCCAACGTTATCCGGACCAGATGAGCAAGTACTATGGGCAGGCCGACGCCGCCTCGTTTCGCGACGCGCTGAGGCTCGGCCGCGATACCTATATCGCCGAAGCGTGTTGGCACTGCCACTCTCAATTCGTTCGGCCTGTTTCCAACGAAGACCTGCGGTTTGGCAAGGTGAGCTGGGCGGGAGAATACATGAACGAAATGTTTCTCCCGCATTTGTTTGGAACGCGCCGCGTCGGTCCAGATCTGATCCGCGAGTCGGGACGGCACGGGAACGACTGGCACGCGGCGCATTTCTACAATCCGTCGCTGGTGGTACCGACATCGGTGATGCCGCGCTACTCCTGGTTTTTCGACGGAGAACTCCCCAACAAGCGAGGGCTGGCGATGATCGCTTACGTCCAATGGCTGGGCAGCTGGGCGACTCCGGAGGCGCTGGCGCAGCAGGAGAGAAGCCATGCGGCGAAGTGACGCAAAAAGCGATGCGCCCAAAGAGTCGCTCTCCGGCGCCCGTCCGCGCCGCTGGATCCTGCACCTTTGCATCGCACTGGGCTTGGTCGGAGCTGGAGCTGCGTTTTGTTACAAAATCGCGGAATTTCTTTTCACGCTCAACAGCGAAGAGGTGAGAGGGTTCGCGGACGTTCCGGTGACGGTTTACTTCGCGGTCGCCGCCGGCTGGTTGGCGCTGCTGGTCTGGAGTTTTCTCACTGGGAAGCTGACGGATGCGGAGCACACCAAATCCGATTTGATCAGGATGGAGGAAGAGTATGAGCGCCGTGGCCAATGAGGGAAGTCAACGGATGCCGACCGACGAGTCGCCCCTGGCGGTGCTGGCGGAGAGCGGAGACGACACGCACGGCACGCGGATGGCGTACGAGCCGGGGAATAACGTTCCCTGGTACGTGGTGGTTGCGTGGACGATCTTCGCGGTGGCCTATGTGACGTATCAACTGATCTATCTGCTTCCAGACCTCAGGGCCTGGTTTGCGATAGCCCGCTAGCCTCGAAGCTCGTGCAGCCGTTACCGTTGCCTGTTGCCCTCGGGAACTCCGCGACCACCGCCGCCGCGGCGCCGGTGGCCGATTGCTGCGCGCATTGCGGGCTTCCCACCGCTCGCGGCGATCGATTTTGCTGCTACGGCTGTGAGCTGGCGGCGGAGCTCGCGCGGGAAGCAAGTCAGAACGAGAGCCGACTGAAAGGCGTCCTCGCGTTTTGCCTGCTGCTGTCGATGGCGGTGATGATGCTGTCTCTCTTCCTTTATGCCGAGGACGTCTACGGCGCGACGGACAGCGCCTCGATGGCGCGGCTGCGCGACGTCTATCGCCTTGCCGCGGCCATTCTTTCCACTCCCGTCATCGGTCTGTTGGGGGCGCCGCTGTTTCGTCGAGCGCTCCACGCCATTCGCAATGGTCGACTCTCGATGGATCTGCTGGTGGTCACCGGCGCCTTCGCCGCCTATGGCCTTTCAATCACGTCCATCTTGCGAGGAGGATCTCACGTCTACTTCGACAGCGCGACCTCGGCCCTGATGCTGTCCACGCTGGGGCGCTATCTGGAGGCGAGCGCTCGAGCGAACGCGAGCCAGATCTTGGGTCCTTTGCTGTCTCGCGCAGGCACGCCGGTGCTGGCGATGGAACCGCAGTCTGGCAAGTTTTGCTCGCTCTCTCCCGCCTTTGTTGCTCCGGGAAGCCGGCTCAAAATCGGCGTTGAGCAAACGTTGCCCGTTGACGCCGAGCTCACCGGCGCAGACGCGGAAGTCAACTTGGCAGTGCTGAGCGGCGAGGCAACACCTCGGCTTATTCGCGTGGGCGAAAAGATTCCCGCCGGCGCGGTTCCCGTGTCCGGGTCGATCGAATGCGTGGCGCTTCGCTCGGCTCGCGAGTCTACGCTTGAGCGGTTAGCCGAGCTGGCGCGCCAGCTTCGCGAGCGCGCCTCCGTCGTACAGCGCTGGGCCGATCGCTTCGCTACCGCTCTTGTGCCCGCCGTCTGGGTATTGGCGCTGGGGGCGCTGGTTTTTTGGTCAACGCGCAGCTCGCTGGACCGCGGCGTTGTCATTGCGTTGGCCGTCGTGTTGGCGGCCTGTCCCTGCACCTACGGGGTGACGGTGCCGCTGACGCTATGGCTTGCCCTTCGCCGCGCGCTCGAAGAGGGGGTCCTCATTCGCAGCGCGTCGGCGTTGGAGGAGCTTGCCCGCGTGAAGACCGTCGCCTTCGACAAAACCGGAACGCTCACCCATGCGGAGCTGTCGGTCGATCGCGTAGAAACGCTGGGCGGCTGTTTGCCACACGAGGCAATCGCGCTGGCTGCTTCGATCGAGGAGGGCAGCCCGCACCCAGTAGCACGCGCGCTGGTAAACGCAGGGCAGGGGAGAGCGGTGCCTGTGCGCGCGCGGCGCTTCCTCCCCGGCCAGGGGGTCTGGGCACAGCTGGAGAACGGAGACGAGTTGTTCGCGGGGGCCGTGCCGGAACGCGAGAGCGCCGCCGATGAGACCGCACGGGTATTACTCCATCGAAATGGAAAGCTCATCGCTCGCTTCATGCTCGGAGAGAGAGTGCGCTCGGAAGCGCCGGCAGCGCTGCATGACCTGGCGGCTCAGGGCGTTACGGCATTGATGCTCACGGGCGATCGCGACTCGGGGGCGCGCCGGGTCGCCCGCGCGCTAGGGCTGACCACGCGTGCCGGCCTCACCGCTGAAAAGAAAGTGGCGCATCTTGAATCG
>DATFTC010000173.1:0-2208 GCA_035262305.1 Myxococcaceae bacterium
TCACCAGCATCGCGTACTCGACATCTGGCGTTCCGTGGAGGCGGGTGATGCGACCGATGGCGATGATCTCCGAGGGGGAGGTCGCGGTCGTGTCCCTCTCAGCCACCAGCGCCATCTCGCGGTCATAATCGATGAAGCAAAGTCGCGAGAGCCGGTCGTGCATGATTCGTTGCGACAGCCGCACGATGCCGGCGTAGCGCAAGTAGACGCTCTGGTCGGACAGCGTTTGATGAAACGCCACCATCTTGGTCTCATCCTCTGGGCGGATGGGACGAATGGTGACGGTCTCGCCCTTCCTGAGCTGCCAGCGCCTCACGTAATGCAGGGGGTAGGGCTGGATGGCGAGCCTGGGCAACTCGCTTTCGCTCACCGTGCGGGGATGGAGAATGACGCGGGCGTCGAGCGCAATCAGCCGCTCGGGAGAGGCGAGTAGCGGATTGACATCCACTTCCTTGATCCAACGCTGCTCGACGACCAGCTGGCTAAACCGGACCAGCAGCTTTTCGAGGGCGCCGAGATCGATGGAGGCCTGGCCGCGAACGCCCTGCAGTGCTTTGTGAATTCGGGTCTGCTCCATCATTCGACGCGCCAAAGTGGTGTTCAGCGGAGGTAGAGCCAGCGCCCGATCGCGGAAGACCTCAACCAAGGTGCCGCCCATTCCAAAGAGCAAGACCGGTCCAAACTGAGCATCGGTGGTGCTTCCCAAAATCAGCTCGGTTCCGCTGAGCCGCAGCATTGGCTGTACAGTCACACCGTCGAACGCCTCGGCGCGCCCCAGCTCCACGAGTCGATTTCGGATTCCCTCAAACGCCTCGCGGACAGCCTGCGCGTTTGGGAGATTGAGGCGCACGCCCCCGACGTCGCTCTTGTGGCCGATGGTCTTCGAAAGCAGCTTAACGACCGCGGGGTAGCCCAACTCCGAGGCCGCCGCAACCGCCTGTTCGGCGCTGGTCGCGACCCGGGTTTCGACGATCGGAATCCCGTACGCGCTCAGTAGCTGCTTGGATTCGGCCTCGGTGAGCAAAGTGCGCCCCGCCTCGCGCGCGCTCGCCACAATCTGTTTTGCTTCTTCTCGCTTGCCGATCGCCGCGGGCGCATCATCGAGTGTCGGCGTCTCGTACAGCCCCTTGAGGTTGTCGCTGTAGCGCCACATCAAATTGAAAATTCGCGCGCCGGTATCCGGATATCGCGCGGTCGCGATTCCGCCTTCGTTGAGAATCTGTGCCCCGGGGGCGACCGCGGTGCCTCCCATCCAACTTGCGATGATCGGCTTGTCTCTGAACCGCTGCGCGAATGCTTTGAGTTTTTCGGCGGTCTTGGTGGGATCGGTCATGTCCTGCGGCGTGAGGATCACCAACAGGCCGTCGGTGTTGGAGTCCTGAGCAACCGTCTCGAGCGTTCGTGCGTAACGCTCCGAATCAGCTTCCCCCAAAATATCGACCGGGTTTCCATGGCTCCAATGTTTGGGCAGAAAAGCGTCCAGCGCGGCGCGCGTCGCCTCGGACAAGGGCGCCAGCTCTCCGCCTCCTGACACCAGCGCGTCGGTGGCAAGGACTCCGGGACCGCCGGCGTTGGTGATGATGGTCAGGCGCTTTCCTTCCGGGCGGCGCTGCCTGGCCAAGGTCTCGGCCATGTAGAACAGCTCGGCGATGCTATCGACGCGAAGCACACCGGCTCGGCGGAACGCCGCTGTCAGCACCTCGTCGCTGCCGGTGAGCGCGCCAGTATGAGATGCAGCGGCGTGAGCTGCTTCGGGCGCTCGGCCCGCCTTGATCACAATGATGGGTTTGCGAAGGGCAACTTGGCGTGCTGCGGAGAGAAACGCACGCGCGTCCCCGATGGACTCCATGTAGATCAGAATGCTCTTGGTGCACGGATCGTTGTCGAGAAAGTCGATGACATCCCCCCAACCGACATCCAACATTGAGCCCAGCGATGCAAAGCAGCTGAACCCGACCTTTTCGCGAAGACTCCAATCCAGGATCGCCGTGAGCAACGCTCCGCTTTGACTGATGAACGCCACGCTGCCTGGAAGCGCGATGCAGCTGGCGAAGGTCGCATTAAGTCCGGTGGGAGGGCGCATCACCCCCAGGCAGTTGGGGCCGATCAAGCGAATCTGGGCTCGTTGAGCAATTTCCAAGATTTCTCGTTCCAGCTTCACCCCTTCCTCGCCAATCTCCTTGAAGCCCGCCGAAATGATTACCAGGC
>DATFTC010000174.1:0-2502 GCA_035262305.1 Myxococcaceae bacterium
GGGGCGAATGCCGTATACCCCTAGATGCTGGGATACCGCCTCACGAGAGTCAGATTCCAGACTCCAAAGAGCTCTCCCGCGGAGCCCGGCGCGCGCCGGCGCGCGCGGAGTTTTCGTCCGCATGTCGAACTCGAGACGCTCCGTTCGACTATCCAAGATGCGGCAAACGCACGAGGCGCTGCGTAGACGTCACCATGACTGGGTCCGGAGTACGCGCTCATCGCATGCCTCATGCCGCATCCTTTCGTGCTCGAGCGTTGACAGGATCCGCATGCCCGATGGCATCGACCGGGGGAGCTGTTGGGCTGGGTGCCATTCGCCGCCTGAGGCGAATGCCGAATGCCCGCAGCATGCCGGCGAAGCTCGTGGGCTCCGAAGCCGCAAGAGCGCGACTGGCCCAGGCGGATTCGAGAAGCTCTTGCTGGTGTGCGCGGGCGATCTCGTAGAGAAAGAGATCGACCAACGAAGTCATGGCTGCATCTCCATCGCCTCCCACCCACCGCCGAGGGCCTTGTAGATGGCGATCAAACTGACGATGAGCGTTTGCTCGCTCTGCACCCGCTGGTCCTGCGCCGTGTAGAGCGACCGCTGGTTGTCGAGCACGGTGAGGAAATCGACGAGACCCCGGACATAGAGCTCGCGGGACAACGTCAGCGCGACCTGGCTGGCATCGACGGCCTCCACCAGCCGTTGTTGGCGCGCGTGCTCCTCGCCGTACGCGACCAGCGCGTTTTCCGTTTCCTCGAGCGCCCCCAGCACCGTCTGCTCGTAGCGCGCGAGCGCCGCCTCCTGGCCCGCTTCCTGAACGCGAATGTTTGCCCGGATGCGACCGCCGGCAAAGATTGGCCACACCATCTGCGGACCGATCGACGAAAATCGGCTGGCGCCGGTGAAGACCTTTCCAGCGTCGGTCTCGGTCGCGGCGACCCCGAGGGTCCCGGTCAGTGAAAACCGAGGGAAGAGATCGGCGGTCGCCACCCCGACCCTCGCCCTCGCCGCCGCCAGCTCGCGCTCGTCGGGCTGGCTTAAGTCCGCAGCGGAGCCCAGTACCATCCGCTCGGGCGCGCCGACCAGGGTCGCATCGTCCAATCCCATCAGGATGACGACCCGAAACTTGCCGTCGGGGGCCTTGGCCCGCGGGAGCCCCTTGAACAGTCTGACCGCCCACTGCACGCCGGCGACGCCACGCACCCGGTAGAGATCGTTCTCGGTGAGGGCCCGGATCTCGTCGACGTACTGCGTGTTGGGGTCCATCACCCAGATATCGGCGTCGGTGACGTCCATGATCTGGCTGGCCGTACGCAGCACGACGCCGGCGAAGATCGAGCTCTGGTTCTCGAGTAGGAAGGACGCGAAGGCGATCGCAAAGATCAGCCCCAAGTATTTGGCTCGATCTTCGGTGAGCATCTTGAGCGCGACGAAGTTCATGGGCGACCCTCCGCCACCTCGGCCTCAGCCGCCGTGCTCTTCAGCTTGGGCGACCGGCAAGCCCCGAGGACTAGGCTCGGCCGTCATCCGGATTGCACACGTGTCGATCGGCAGGGAGAGGAGCGCCGTTGCCAGACTGCCTGCGATCAGCACGCGAAAATGAATCCGAAACGCGCCCGTCGCCGTTGGGCCGAAGGAATTCTCCTTTCGCAGCAAGGTTCGGTCGGCCGAGTTAAGCCCGTTTCTCCGGCGAGTAAAGTTATGTAAAGTCGTCGGCGCTGCATGACGACGCCCATCCGCGTCTTTTTCCAAGCACGCGCCATCGGAAAGCCTGAGAACGAGACCGATCGGTCGCGTTTCGAGCTAAAAAAAGAGGCGCGGAATGCACTTCGGCTAGGACGCGTTGCTTCGCGCCGCTTCCCCCGTTCGATCGTTGCCGTCACAGTCCCCTCATGAGGTACGTCGAACGACGGACTCTCAGATCGACAATGTCCCCTCGAGATTCTTCTGGCTGGCGCGCCGTCCGCTCGGGCGACTGCATAAAAGGTCCGATGGGTCCCTTATCTGCTCAAAAAAGAGCTACCGGAATCCATTCCGCACGTACCTCTCGAGATGCTCCATCACGGCTTCGATCGGCGCGCGATCCTTGTAGAGGTTTCCGAGCAACAACCCGCCCTCCAGCGTGGCCACGATCACTCTCGCGCGGGCGCGGGCGTCGCCCTTGGGGAATTCACCTCGTCGTATGCCGCGCGTGATGACCTGCTCAAAGCCTCCGACGAGCTGCGTCATCGCCTTGCGCGCCGCGTTGCGCAACTCGGGATCGCTGTCGTCGCTCTCGATGGCGAGATTCACAATTGGGCAGCCGCCGTGAAATGCTTCGTCGTGCGAGGCCTCGCGAAACACGTGGAGGAGAGCGAGGAGAGCATCTGTCGCCGTAGCCCGGCCCTCGGCGGCGCGCAGGAAACGGTCGCGCATCCTTGCCACGGCGTACTCGAAGGCCTCGAGCGTTAGGGTGGTGCGGCTGTCGAAGTGTCGGTAAATTCCGCCCTTTCGCAGTCCAGTCACGCGCATGAT